>JAUUYB010000162.1 GCA_030590605.1 Candidatus Woesearchaeota archaeon | reverse complement strand
TCTGCTGAAGAACTCGCCGGAAAAGCCAAGAACCTGGTCGCATTCGGAGTCCTCCTGCCAGTGACCTCACTGATGCTCCTGCCGCTCCTTTCCATCTTCATGCCGCATCTTGCGAAACCGAGCATGATGATCTTCGTCTTCAATATCCTGTTCCCGATTGTCATATTGCTGCTTGCACTGGATTTCGCCAATAAACGTATCCAGATAGATACTATAGATCTAGAGGCTTCGCCAGGGTATAAGAGTATCCCTTATTGGATATATGTAATCTGTATAGTACTCATATCAGTACTTTCTGTGCCTGGAATCAACCACCTCGTAACGATAGACCTGTCGACACCTGCAAGCGCAGAAAGAGAATATCAATTTGCAGGAGTCTTCTATGTCTGGCTGATAACATTCAGCATCATGCTATCTATCTATATTATCACTCGTTATTATATCCATCTCCACGAGAAACTCTGGAAGGATGTAAAGGAGACAGAGGACGATCTCCCTCACCTTCTGCAGATCCTGTCTACCTACCTTTCTCTCAATATATCTATGGAAAATATCATCCCGAGAATCAATCGGGATTACAAGGAAGAAGGATTCCCTAACCATCCGATAGTCAAGATATTTTCTGTAGTATCAAGAAAATTAGTAGGGTCTAAAGAGAATATCCAGGACTTCTTATCCAGTATCCTAAAGGAACTATGTCCATCGATCAAAGTCACGAACATACTAAATATGATAGTCTCATTCTCAACGATATCACTTGAATCTGCCACAAAAGCTGCAAAACTGATTAGGGAACAGACGATATCTATCATAGAGCTGGATGATTACATGAGAACCCTTCTGGCTGAGACAGTGGGTCTCATCAATGTGACAATCACCATGCTCATGCCGCTCCTGGCTGCAGTCTCTGTCATCATGTCTTTAGTCATAGTGAAAGCACTCACATACATAACCAAGATCCTTGAAGAGATAGGGTCATCATTTGGTCTTGGAAGCAATGCAATGAAGCTTAATCTTGTCGATGTAACATCAATACTTCCTCCGACAATGCTTGAGATCATCGTCGGAATATATTTCATAGAGATGTTCCTGGTGCTCTCTCTTTTCGCTTCCAAGATAGATATCGGGAATGATAAGTACAAGCTCGCCAAGACAATCAATTCAAATATGTTCGGGTTCGTGGTATTCTCTATCATATTGCTTGCAGGCCATTTCATGATGATGGAAATTTTCTTCAAAGGGATGCTCGGAGAGGGAGATGATGGAGGACTCAGCTGTCCGACATGTGTTCATCACTCATATCCTGATGAAGATTTTTGCATCAATGGCACTATCTATAAAGGGATCGAAGACAGATGCGGGTGTATAGGTCCATGGAAATGCGTCCCTGACTCATAACAAAAATTTGGGTTCACTTATCCGCAAGCCTTATCTTCTCCCTAAAGGATGGAGTATTCATTGGGCTTGCCGATTATTCTTGAACCCAAATTTTTGGGATTAAAAATTTCGTCCTAAAGGAAGGGGGGTTAAACCTCAAAAATCTCTTACAAAAGCTGACGAGATTTTTAATAACATTTATATATCCTGATTGTTAGATTCAATAGAAAGAGGTAGATCAAAATCGAACTCGTCATAAGAATAGTCGTCATAACATTCGTCGCATTAGTTGTCGGTGCGACAATCGTACAGTTCTCTCACAGCATCATCACTGATTCAAGGGATAGGCTGACTGAGATAGGTAAGGATGAGGATGAACTGAAAGACAAGATAATCGAGCTTAACCCAGGAAGCCAGACTGAATTCACTAGTCTAGCTGAAGCATGTTATGATATGGGATATGGAAAATCTGCTGAAGAATTCACTTG
>JAUUYB010000009.1 GCA_030590605.1 Candidatus Woesearchaeota archaeon | reverse complement strand
TGAATATCGCGTTTTCAGTCTCTGTCAAATCCATCTTTTTGATGTCCGCAATGGTACGTAAAGACTCTGTTATGAACGCTGGCTCATTTATCTTGTCTTTGAAGGGGGAGAGATATGGCGCGTCTGTCTCCGTGAGTATTCTTGTCATTGGGACCGCTGAGACCATCGCCTTGAACTGTTCGCTTCTGACTACATTAGTCGGTATCGAGAATGAGAACCCTGCGTCGACTGCCCGTGCGATAAGCTTCTTTTTTCCTGAAAAGCAATGCAGGACCGTCTTCTTGTATCCATAACCTTCAAGTATCTCGATTGCATCTGCCTCCGCTTTCCGAGTATGGACAATGACTGGTTTATCTGCTTTCATCGCGATCTCGATAAGATTTGAGAATATCTCTTTCTGCGCATTCTTCTCTTTTCCATCCTTATAGTCAAGCCCGACCTCTCCGATTGCAGCGATTTTAGAGGATTCCTTCCTGATAAAATCAAGCTCTTCATCGATATCGAAAGGTTGACCTGCCCATGAAACTTCTGATCCTGCCTCGCGCTGGAGAGCATCAGGTGGGTAGATGCCAAGCGCAGGTTTTACCATATCATACTTCTTGGAAATTGCAAGCGTCTCCCTATTTGTCATCTTATCGACACCATTAGAGATTATCGCCTTGACTCCCGCCTCCTTCGCTCGTTTGATGATAATATCTAGTTCTGGTTTCAGTAGTGGATGGTCAAGATGAGCATGTACGTCTACTATCATGGAAGAGAATATGCAGTCTGCATTTAAATATCTATTGAAGTGATCAGAACTTACGGGATATTTAATAAAAACATTTATAAGACACACTATGCCTCCTTTTGGTAGGTGATTAATCATGGCTATCGTCGGTTTCAATTTTACGAAAATGAACGTAGAAAAGTTCTCCCAAGTGAAGGGTAAGATCAACATAAGCAACAATGTAGCAATAGTTTCTGTCGAGAAGACTGACCTTGAGCTCGGTTCAAACAAACAGAAAGCTCTAAAGTTTTGCTTCGAATTCACTTCACAGTACAATCCAAAACTCGGTTTGATTAAGCTCGAAGGAGATGTCATATTCATGGAAGACCTGAAAAAGATAGAAGAACTCGAGGCCCAGTGGAAGAAAGAGAAAAAGGTCCCAAAAATAATCATGACTCAGATTCTCAACAGCGTCCTGAACAAATGCAATATCCAGGCATTGATACTTTCAAAGGAAGTTAATCTTCCTCCGCCGATAATGCTTCCGAAATTGACAGACACCCCTAAAGCATAGATATAGTGTTCTATAACAAAAATTTGGGTTCACTAATCCGAAAACACTATATTTATCAGGCTTGCTTGATTATTCTAGAACCTAAATTTTTGGGATTAAAAATCTCCATCGAGATTTTTAATAGAAATCTTTTTAAGATATAGTCGAAACTCTATTGAACATATGGTAAAGGAAATCAAGCTCAAGGTCGCTGAAGCGATTCAAGACGATGTAAACAAGGGCATCATCAGGATAGATTCTAATTTCATGAAAGAGATAGATGTTAGACCTGGGGACTTCATCGAGATCGAAGGGGAACGAAAGACTGTAGGGATCGCAGACAGATCTTACCCTGGAGATATTGGACTGAACATCATCCGGCTGGATGGTATCCTCAGAAGGAACGCAAAGACAGGAATCGGAGAGACAGTGAGTATCAGGAAGTCTGATGTCATGGAAGCGAAGAAGATGACTATCTCTCCAGCAAGGAAAGGTATTATCGTAAGAGCTTCTCCCGCGATATTCAAGAGAGGCCTGCTTGGACGTGCAGTCATGAAAGGAGACATCGTCTCGATCGGCGGCGCCAACAGGAGGAAGAGCGCAATGACGAATTCCCCTCTGTTCGGAGACATCTTCGAGGACCTTATGAAGAACGAAGATTTCTTTGGTATGAATTTTGGTCTTTCTGACTTGAAATTTATCGTCGCTGAGACGAATCCGAAGCAAGCGGTCTATATAAGCGACCAGACTGAGATCATTTTCAATCCTGAAGCAGTCGATATCGATGAAGAGCAATCCGTTTCGATGGAAGTGGCCTACGAAGATATCGGCGGGCTCAAGGAAGAGTTGAAGAAGATCCGTGAGATGGTAGAGCTCCCTCTCAGGCATCCAGAGTTGTTCGAGCGGCTTGGGATAGAACCTCCAAAAGGAGTCCTTCTGCATGGCCCCCCAGGAACTGGTAAGACCTTGCTCGCAAAAGCAGTAGCCAACGAGACAAATTCACATTTCATATTGATCAACGGTCCAGAGATCATGTCAAAATTTTATGGTCAATCCGAAGAAAACCTCAGAAAAAAATTTGAAGACGCACAAGCCAATGCGCCATCGATCATTTTCATCGACGAGATTGACGCAATCGCATCTAAGAGGGAAGAGACTCACGGAGAAGTCGAAAAGCGAGTCGTAGCACAACTTCTGGCATTGATGGACGGACTGCAGAGCAGAGGAAAAGTAGTCGTCTTGGCCGCAACAAACATCCCAAATGTTCTTGATCCCGCTCTTAGGAGACCTGGAAGATTTGATCGGGAGATCGAGATCGGTGTCCCGGATGCTGAGGCACGGCATGAGATATTCAAGATTCACACACGGAACATGCCTATCAACACTGAACTTTCATCTATAGATAAGAATCTGGATTATAAGGAATTCAAGGAGACTGTAAGTGGAGTGACAAAGAGTATTCAGGCTGAGAATATTCTGGCTCTTATCCCGAAGACTGCAGAAAGAGAGAAGATCTCCACGGAGATATCAAGGACTCAATCACTAAGTACATCTTTTCTTTGATCCCAAAAGAGACGAAGAGGAAATATCATGAGATCATCAAGAAAGGTCTGAGAAAACTCTCCATAGATATCATGTCCACCATGCAGGACAACATCAGGATAGAAGAAGGAAAAGTCATCAATGATAACAATCTGGAAGAGACCCTTACTCAAAAGATTGAATCTATCAAGAAGACGACAGATCTTGATGATTTGCTCTCTAATATCGTGAGAGATATCATATTGAGGGAACTCTCTGACATCACTTATGGTTATGTCGGAGCTGACCTATCCGCTCTGGCGACAGAAGCTGCAATCATAGTGCTAAGAAAGATTCTCCCAGAGATAAGGATCAAAGAAGACGAGGCGATACCTAAATCAGTGCTGGACAAGCTTTATATCAGCATGGACGATTTCAGGAATGCATTAAAGATTGTCAGACCCTCCGCACTAAGGGAAGTGTTAGTGGATATCCCTAACGTCAAATGGAAACAGATCGGCGGGTTGGAAGACGTAAAACAAGAACTTATCGAAGCAGTGGAATG
Source organism: Candidatus Woesearchaeota archaeon (assembly GCA_030590605.1). Classification (GTDB taxonomy): domain Archaea; phylum Nanobdellota; class Nanobdellia; order Woesearchaeales; family JAUUYB01; genus JAUUYB01. The sequence goes on along the minus strand of JAUUYB010000009.1, from coordinate 14,205 downwards.
GCCGCTCAAAAGTCCTGATTCATTCAGGAGACTGGGTGTGAAGCCGCCAAAAGGCGTCCTTCTTTATGGAGCCCCTGGAACAGGTAAGACTCTTCTCGCAAAAGCTGTGGCGAACGAGAGCAATGCGAACTTCATTTTGGTGAAGGGTCCGGAAATGCTTTCGAAATGGGTCGGCGAGAGCGAGAAAGCAGTTAGAGAAGTATTCAAGAAAGCCAGACAGACCTCACCTACTATCATATTCTTCGACGAGATAGACTCTATCGCACCTAGAAGGGGGCTTTCCCAGGATAATAATGTAACAGAACGGGTCGTGAACCAACTCCTGACAGAACTTGATGGTTTAGAGGAACTAAACGACGTGGTAGTTATCGCTGCGACGAACCGCCCAGATATGCTTGATACCGCTCTTCTCAGACCAGGAAGATTTGACAGGATCATATTGACCCCTGCCCCTGATTTGGCTTCTAGGGAAGAGATTTTCAAGGTCCACACAAAAGATATGCCACTAAAAGACGTGAATCTAAGGACGCTTGCAGAGAAGACAGAAGAGTATGCTGGAGCAGATATTGAATCTATCTGTAGAGAAGCGGCTATCTTCGCGCTCAGGCAGAGAAAATCAGCTGAGAACGTCAAGATGCCCCATTTTGAGGAAGCGATCAAGAAAGTCCCTCCTTCAGTCACTAAGGATGTAGAAGAGAACTACAAACAGCTCAGGACACAATTCTCATCTGCACGTGCTAAGGAGATGAAAAAAGATTCTCCAAATTACTTCGGTTAGAAAAGCAACCTGTAGACTACGATGAAGTATACCACATAGACCCAGCTTAGGAGTCCATGGAACATAGCCCATAATATCGAGCCGTTTTGGACATACGAGAGCACTATTGCAAGCGCAGACCCGAATGATATTCCGTTCGAAATGACTGTTCTTCTGAATGTCTTCATATTTCCAGAGAATTGCTTTGAAATATTAATGTTTTTCTGATTAATTGATGATATGTACAATAAAAAAGTATTTATAGAGGAAAAGAACATTCTTACATTGGGGGGATATATGAGATTTACACCTATTATCTTCATTTAAAATGGTAAAACGAAACACGATAACAAGGTTTCTCAGAAAAGAGCTCGATATATCCAGTATCCCTGACGCATCTGTGAATGGAGTCCAGGTAGCAGGTAACCCAGAGGTAAAAAAGATAGCGATCAGCGTCGACGCTTCAATACGCCTCTTCGAAACAGCAAAAAAGGAAGGCTGTCAGATGATCCTCGTCCATCATGGTGTCAAATGGAAAGGACAAGTCAATGATATCCGCAATAAGAGGCTTGAATGGCTGAAAAAGAACCGGATCACACTGTTCGCTGCCCATCTTCCTATTGATATCCATCCCACACTTGGAAACAATGCAGGGATCGCCGGATCGCTTGGGATGAAAAAACTTTCAAAATTCGGTTTCTATCATGGAGTCTATGCAGGATTTTATGGTAGATTAAGTATGCCTATCCGATCAATCAAGAGATCGCTTGACAGATCATTGAAGACAAGCTCAGTTGTCCAGGGGTATGGACCGAAAATCACAAAAAAAGTAGGGATCATCAGCGGCGGCGGCGCTTTTGGTATCCATGAATGCAGACGTCTCGGTATAGACACTCTTATCACAGGAGAGGAATTCCATACCACTTACCATTTCGCAGAGGAATGTGGCATCAATGTGGTCTACGCAGGGCATTATGCGACTGAGACTGTAGGTGTGAAGCTGGTTGCAAAATTGCTCGAGGAAAAGTTTAATATAGAGACAATATTTATCGATATACCGACAGGACAATGAAACCAGGAGACACAATAAAGGTTCGGACAAAAGAAAATGAGTTCACAGGCATCCTCATGCCGAATGAAGAGACTGACTCTGTCATCGTGAAGCTCGATAATGGTTACAATATAGGCATCTCTCCAAAATCAATTGTCAAGAAAGAGCTCCTGAAGAACAAACCCGCATCAGATACAAAAAAGGAAACCCCATTAAAAAAAGACCCAAAGAAAAAGACAATAACAGTCCTTCACACAGGAGGTACCATCGCTTCAAAAGTCGACTATGAGACAGGAGGGGTGACCGCACATTTCACAGCATCTGATCTCATCCAATTAGTTCCAGAAATCAAAGATATCGCGAATATCGAGACAGATCTTGTAGCGAACATGATGAGTGAAGATATGAACTTCTCTGATTACCAGAAGATCGCAAAAGCTATCCAAAGACATGCGAAAGCAGGAACAGATGGAATCATTATCGGACACGGGACTGATACTCTTACCTACACCGCTGCCGCTCTTGCATTCATGTTCGAAGAGATAGATATCCCAGTGATATTAGTCGGATCCCAACGATCTTCAGACAGAGGAAGCAGTGATGCAGCCATGAATCTCATCTGCGCAGCCCAGTTCATTTCAGGGATTGACACATCAGGGGTATACATCTGCATGCATGAGAACACTGATGACGATTCCTGCGTCATCCTGCCTGCGACAAAAACTAGAAAGATGCATACCAGCAGGAGGGATGCCTTCAAGCCTGTCAATTGTGGACCTGTAGCACGGATAGATTATATTGACCGCAAGCTCGAACTCTTCAATGATATCTACAAAGGGAACAAACTTACCATTAAACCTGAGTTAAGCGACAAAGTCGGACTCATCAAGACCCACACGAACATGTCTACTTCATTGTTCGAATTCGCAACAAAAAACTACAAGGCTATCGTGATTGAAGGGACCGGACTCGGCCATGCACCGACAAGTATAGGCAAAGAAAACTTAAAGAAGTATGAAATACTTAAATCATTCATCAAGAAAGGAGGCATTGTCGCGATCACATCCCAATGTATCTACGGCAGGGTTCATCCGACAGTCTACTCAAATCTCCGGCGGCTTTCGAACATCGGATGCATTTTCTGTGAGGACATGCTTCCTGAGACCGCGTACATCAAGCTATCCTGGCTTTTAGGAAACTATTCAACAAAAGAGACAAAAGAATTGCTCCCAAAGAACCTAAGAGGAGAGATAAACTTTAGATTAGACCCAGGAGATTTTTACTAAGATGGACTACGAAAAATTAGGATTTATGTGTGGAATCGAGATTCACCAGCAGCTGGAGACCCATAAGCTCTACTGCGAATGCCCTTCGATTGTCCACGATAAGGATCCGGATATCTTCTTCTCAAGAAAACTGAGAGCTGTAGCAGGAGAGACAGGGAAGGTAGACGCTGCAGCATCCCATGAAAAGAAAAAAGATCGCATTTTCAATTACCAGGCATGCACGACCTCTTCCTGCCTGGTCGAGATGGATGAAGAACCTCCCCACCCTATGAACAAGGAAGCATTAGAGATAGGTCTCCAGGCAGCACACCTCTTCAATGCCAAAGTTATCGACGAGATTCAGGTCATGAGAAAGACCGTGGTTGATGGCTCCAATGTCTCAGGCTTCCAAAGGACCGCCCTTATCGCTGTCGATGGTTACATCGACACTTCAAAAGGTAAGATCAATATCCCTTTGATCTGTCTCGAGGAAGAAGCGGCAAAAAAAGTGACAGAAGATGATAAGACTGTCACCTTCCGCCTGGACCGTCTCGGCGTACCGCTCATAGAAGTGAGCACCGATGCTGGCATAAAAGATCCTGATCACGCAAAGGAATGCGCTGAAAAGATTGGCATGATCCTAAGATCCACAAGCCGGGTTAAGAGAGGGATCGGCACGATAAGACAAGATGTAAACGTATCTATCAAAGGAGGGGTGAGGACAGAGATTAAAGGATTTCAGGATCTAAAATCTATTCCAGATATAATCATTGGAGAGATCTCCAGACAGCAAAAACTATTGAAGAAAGGAGAAAAAGTAAAAAGCACAGTCAGGAAAGCTGAACAAGGAGGAAAAACTGTATTCTTGAGACCCATGCCTGGAAGCGCAAGGATGTACCCTGAGACTGATATTCTTCCTGTCATTCCGAGCGACATCGCTCTTGACGACATAGAACTCATCGATGACAAAGTAAAACGATATGGAAAAGAATTCGGACTTGGCGAAGACTTAGCAAAAAAAGTCGCAAAGTCAGCTGCGAGCGCTACTTTTGAGAAGGCGATTGAAAAATCGAAAGTCATCAAAGGCCCATTTATTGCTGAGACTCTGATTTCTGCACCCCGGGAGATTCGGAGGAAGAATGATATAGATATCTCAAATGTTTCAGAAAACCAGTATCTCAATCTCTTCGCTCTTATCGACGCTGGAAAAGTGCCGAAAGGAGCTATATTAGACGCATTGGTTGCGATTTCTAAAGGAAAATTCAACAAGGATGCATACAAAGGGGTAAGTCAGGCAGAACTGAAGAAAAGCATCGCTGAAATAGTTAAGGATAACCCAGATAAACCATTTGGAGCACTTATGGGCATGATCATGGCAAAGTTCAGCGGAAAAGTTGACGGAAAAGTAGTCTCAGAGATCATAAAAGAACAACTAAAATGATTTTCTAGTAAAACACCGCTCTTTTTTTATATTACCTATATATTCTATATAGTACTATTTAGGTGAATATCATGGATACTCGAAAGATTCAGAAATCAGGAGACATGCACTACCTCTATCTTCCGACGAATTGGTGTAAGAACAACGGCATAAAAAATGGGTCGACAGTCATGGTCAACCAGCCCTGGAACAGTGATCTGATAGTCTCGCCGCAACTCGAAGAGAAAAAACTAAAAGATATTGAGATTTCCATATTTGTAGATGATGTGGATGTAATAAACAAATTTTTAGTCGCATGCTACATAAATCCGCTGAAATCATTCAAGATACATCTAGAGAAGAACACTGATTACTCAAAACTCCTAGAACAAAAGAACCTGATCAGTCTCGAATCCGTCGAATTCGACAACAAGAAGATCCAAGGACAGTCCTCTATAATTGTAGCTGATCCAGACTCTCTTCTGAAGACCATGCTCATGAAGATCAAGAATCTACTGATTATCATGACACATACTCCTGACCCTATGCTGATCAATCGATATGAAGAAGAGATTGACCGGAGCAAGATGCTGATAGATAAGGCGATTATAGGCGCCCTTACTAACAGTCACCCATCTAAGCACATGAAAGCGATCGATCTATACTACATCTCCTGGATATCCAGAGACCTCGAGAGGATGGTAGACCACCTAATCAATCTCGAGACAGAAGAGAAAGATTTCTTCAGGTCAGTCAGGAAAGTTATCGATTCACTCAAGGATATCCTTGATGATACTGAAAGCAAGAAGACTAGGCTGACACATTCCACGATAATCGAATTCATCGGAACGGTTAAACAGATCGATGATCAAAAAGTAAAGGATGTCCCGACTTATGATAAGAGAAGGGTTAGGGATCTCCTCTTGAATATCTCAGAAGTCCTTGCAGACTGGGCAGTTACTCTAGAGATTGAATAACAACATTTCTGATTGATTATTGTCACAACTTCTCCAGCTGGTTCGACCAGCGCCGAAGCTACTACAAAAAATTTCGAAATCAAGTAAACCACTGGGGGATTAGGATTCAGTGCGAGCTACACTCATATTAATATCTATATACTTTTCGTAGACTATATAGGTTACGTATTTAAGAGGACCCAGGTTTCATCACCACTACAGGTGGATGTCCAATGGGAACTGAAATATTCAAAGAAATCAAGGATTCAGAAAAGAAAGCAGGAAGTATTCTCGAAAAGGCGGAAAAAGACAAAGTCAAGACTATCACAAAAGCTAAAGAAGAGTCTATCCAGATCATAGATGACGCCAAATTATCCGCTGCAAGCAACGCAGAAAAAATGATCGCTGAGAAAGAATTAGAGATTACAGCAAGAAAAGAAGATAACCTAAAAAATATTGAGACCGACATTGGAGCGATCAAAAAGACCGCTAAGAAGAACCAAGATAAGGTCATATCCCATATCACCAAAGATTTTATGTAAAATGTTGCAGACAGAACGCATGCGAAAGATTACAGTCCTTTCTACACATTCCCTATTAGAGAATATAATCGAAGAGCTCCACAATCAGGAAGTTGTCCATATAATCGAACACGATAAATCTGATGAGCTAGACATCGGATCCCCCCTCGAACAAGGAGATACGGTCTCAGAGATTCTGGTGAAAGTCCGGAGCCTCATGAGCCTTCTGAAGATCGATAAGACTGATTCTGGAAAGAAGGTAGATGACACCTATGTCCAGATAAAGAAGAACCTCGAGAAGATCCATGATGATACTAATATCCTTCTGGATGACATCCGAAAGATGGACGATAAGGTAAGAGAAAACCAGGGAAGGATGGTTGAACTTCATAAAGCTGCATCACTCGACTTACCGATCGAAGCATTCCATGATTTTGAAAGCCTCTGTAGATTCACTGGCCAGGTAAACGATGTCGAGCGTCTAGCAGAGCGATTAGGGAAAATTACTGATACTTTTGAGATATTCACAGATGATAACGATGATCTTGTAGCGATTTTTGCAGAAAAACCACATGAACAAGAGGTAAGGGAAGCCCTCGAAAAGGAGAGTTTCAACGAAGTGACTATGGACCTCTCCGGTCTTACTGGAAATATCAAGGCGAAAATAAGAGATATTGAAAAAGAGAATATTAAACTCGAGAAAGATATCGCCGCGATCAAGAAAAACATCAGTGATATCAAGAAGAAATGGGCACCTTACACCATAGCTGTTGAGGCCAGGCTTGCTGTCGAATCAGAAAAAGCTGACGCCCCCCTCCAGTTCGCATCATCCGAAAGAGCATTCATGGTGACAGGTTGGGTTCTGGCGAAAAAGGTAGATAAGATAGAAGCCGCACTCGAGAAGCTGACAAAAGGAAAGATATACTTTAAGGCAGAAGAACCAGCAATCGAAGAAGATGTCCCAGTCAAGCTCAACAACCCAAAACCTTCAAGATCATTCGAAGCGCTTATGGATCTCTTTGCACTCCCTATGTATAAAGAGATGGATCCGACATTCCTGATGTTCCTGACTTTCCCTTTATTCTTCGGTTTCATGCTTGGAGATTGGGGATATGGTATTACTACCCTCATACTTTTCGCAACATTAAAGAGATTCATCCCAGCTGGGAGGCAGTTCTTCAATATCCTGATGCTGTCCTCTGTCTCGACGATTTTCTTCGGAATACTCTTCGGAGAGTTCTTCGGAGCAGAAGTGCTCTTTGGACATGATATGTGGAGGGTATTGTCACGTGGCCATGAGATGATAACTCTCCTGATAATCGCTATATGTATAGGGTTCCTTCATATCAATTGGGGGCTCATCAATGGATTCATCAATGAATTCAGGAATCATGGGTTCAAGAGGGCTATGCTTGAGAAAGGCTCATGGTTCATATTGCAGGCAGTAGTCGGCATGATCGTCTTGTCTGGGATGCATATGTGGAGATTGAAGCTATGGGTCAGTATCATTTTCCTTCTGATCCCTATCTACATGATATACAAAGGAGAAGGAGCACAAGGGATGGTAGAGATTCCAGGTATATTTTCGAACATGCTTTCCTATGCAAGGCTTATGGCTATCGGAATAGCATCAGTGAAGCTCGCAGAGGTCGTGAACGAGTTCGCAGGAAAGTTCTTTCACAGTGGGGGGATAAGCATAGTCTGGGCGATTTTGCTGCTTATTGTAGGTCATATGGTTAATATCGCGCTCGGTACAATCGGGCCGTTTTTACACTCTTTACGATTGCACTATGTCGAGTACTTCGGAAAGTTCTTCAAAGGAGGAGCAAAGAGGTTCCGGCCGTTTGGTGTAAAAGAATAAAAAAAAACTATTGGAGGAAATAAAAAATGGATGTAGGATTAATTGCAATTGGAGCAGGGCTTGCTATTGGACTTAGCTCTATCGCAGCAGCTATAGCTGAGAAAGCTATCGGTTCAGCAGCGATTGGAGCTATGGCAGAGAAAGAAGAGCTTTTCGGTAAAGGACTAGTATTGACAGTCATTCCGGAAACCATTGTCATTTTCGGATTCGTTATCGCGATCATGATGGTTCTCGCTATGGGCTCCCACTAATTAAGGTGGAAAAAATGAGTCTTGAAGCGGTCAAGGAAGAGATAACACGGAAAGCGTCCCAGGAAGCGAAAGCCATACAAAAAGATGCAGAGAAAGAAAGGGACGCTATCTTAGAGAGTGCCAGGAAGAAAGCAGAGACGATTAAGAAAGAGAGAGCTGAATCACTCAAAGAAGATATTGCTCTTCTAGAGAAGAAAGCAGATGCGTCGAACGACCTTGATAGGAAAAAAGCGGTCTTGACAGAGAAAAAACTACAGATTGACGAAACCTTTGCTGAAGCGCTTGATAGACTCGAAAAGACACCGAAAAGTGAGATGAAAAAACGGTTAAATACGTTAATTGACCGAGCAGGGGAAGAGATCGATGTCGGTATGGTCTTTTGTAATAAACGCGACAAAGATATGATAGAAGGAAAAACGACTGCCAAAGGAATCGCAGGTGGTGTGATTGCAGAAGACAACGAAGGTATGGTAAGTGTTGACCTCTGCTTCGAGACATTACTTGAGGAATACAAAGAGAAAAACATCGAAGATATCTCACAGATGCTCTTTACATAAAGATGTTTATGAAACAGCTTGGAGAATACCCTTACACATATGTAAGGTCGAATGTGATGAAGTCACTCCTCATTAAGAAGGAGGACTATCACAAACTCATGAAGATGTCCCTTCCTGAAACAACCAGATACCTCCAGGAATCTGAGTACAAGAAGGAGATCGATGAGCTCGCTAATAGGTATAAAGGTATCGAACTGCTAGAACTCGCAATAAATAAGAACCTGGCAAGCTCGTTCAACAAGCTGAAGAGGATTTCCCCTCCAGAATTAAGGATGGTGATTTTCATCTACCTGAAAAGGATAGATATTGAGAACATCAAGAAGATTATAAGAGCCAAATTCTCAGATGTCGATGAAGAAAAGATACTCACATCGTTGCAACCTGCAGGTATACTCTCAGAAACTGCTCTTCTGACACTCTGGAAAAAAGACTCGATTGAATCAGTTCTATCTTCATTGAGTATTCTTGACCAGAAAAAACTCGTTAAGCCTATCGCCAAGTTCAAGACTGATGGGACTTTGATTGATATCGAATCAGCTCTCGACAAGATGTACTTCGACGAGGTGATGGATTTCTCTCAAAGCCTTCCTATTCAAGGTAAGTTCTTCAGAGAATTCCTTGAACTAGAGATGGAAATAAGGGATATCATGACAATCCTTATGCTCAAGCGCGAAAAGATAGAGAACAGGAAAATCAAGAATCATTTGATCACTCTGCAACATGATAATGGGAGCAAGACAGTAAACAGCTTGATTAAACTAAACGATCTCGATGCAATGATGAACTACCTCGAAACTTCTCCATATGGCAAGTTCCTTGGTGAAGGGATCAGGAAACTAAAGGATGAAAATACCCTTATCTACATAGAGAAGGATATCCTGATATATCTTCTCAAGAAAACGACAACATTTACGCGTCTGAATCCGCTTTCTATCCAGAATATACTGGATTACATGTTCGGGAAAGAGAACGAAGCTAAGAATCTGATAAAAATAATCAAAGGAAAACAGCTAGGCGTAAAAGACGAATTCATAGAATCTATAATCGTGATTTAAGATGTCAAAGATAGGAATAATAGGGAATTCGGAATTCACATTAGGATTCCAGCTGGCAGGGATCAGCGACACATTCAATGTACGGGAAAATGAGGATCCTCTCACTACCATCAAGAAAGTGATGGAGATATCTGATATCAGCATCGTCATCTTGGATGAACGGCTTGTCTGCAGGATAGATCCGACAGAAAGGAATATTGTCGAGGATTCGATCGAACCAGTATTTATCACGCTCTCAACAGAAGCGACCCAGGAGGGTCTCAAAAACATGATCAAGAAGTCGATAGGTATCGACTTATGGAAAGGTGAATAAGCATGCAAGGAAAGATTTATCGAATTGCGGGACCGGTGGCAGTAGCTATCGGTATCGCCGCAGAGATGTTCGAGCTTGTGAGGGTCGGAAAAGAGAACCTCATGGGAGAAGTCATCAAGATTGACGGGAAGTTCACGACCATTCAGGTATACGAAGACACATCCGGCCTCAGGCCAGGAGAACCGGTCACTACCACTGGAAAACCACTGACTGTAGATCTAGGTCCAGGGATGTTGAAGAACATCTATGACGGCATCCAGCGTCCTTTAGAGTATCTCCAGAAACAGATGGGAGATTATATCCTACGAGGAGTCGACGCCCCTGGTATCGATGAGAAAAAGAAATGGGATTTCAAGCCGACAGTAAAGAAAGGTCAAAAAGTCACTGCAGGACAAGTCATAGGAGAGGTCAAGGAGACCGAGACTATAATCCATAGGATCATGGTCCCTCCAGGGACTAAAGAATCAACGATCAAAGATATCAAGTCAGGAAAGTACACAGTGAGTGACGTTATCGGAAAGCTAGAAGACGGAACAGAGCTCAGGATGAAACAGGTCTGGCCAGTGAAGTTCGCGAGACCTTCAAAAAAGAAGCTCGCTCCAGACATCCCTCTTATCACAGGACAAAGGATTTTCGACGCACTATTCCCGATTTCCAAAGGGGGGGTAGCAGCTATCCCAGGACCATTCGGCGCAGGAAAGACTGTCTCTCAGCAGCAGCTCGCGAAATGGTGTGACGCAGAGATCATAGTATATGTAGGCTGCGGCGAGAGAGGGAACGAGATGACAGAAGTGCTGACAGAATTCCCGCACTTGACAGATCCAAAATCCGGAAAACCTCTCATGGAACGTACTGTACTTATCGCAAACACTTCCAACATGCCTGTAGCAGCAAGGGAAGCATCCATTTACACAGGAGTCACGATAGCGGAATATTTCAGGGATATGGGTTACAGCGTTGCTATGATGGCTGACTCGACATCCAGATGGGCAGAAGCTATGAGGGAGATCTCATCTAGGCTAGAAGAGATGCCAGGAGAAGAAGGATATCCTGCATATCTATCCACCAGGCTCGCACAGTTCTACGAACGTGCAGGCCGGGTCGTACCGCTTGATGAATCGATGAAAGAAGGATCTGTCACTGTTATAGGTGCAGTAAGCCCTCCAGGTGGAGACTTTTCAGAACCAGTCACCCAGAACACGCTAAGGGTCACTAAGGTATTTTGGGCCTTGGATGCGAAACTCGCTCAGAGGAGACATTTTCCGTCTATCAATTGGTTAAGTTCGTATTCTCTCTATTCATCTCCGCTTGAGCCGTGGTATAACAAGAACGTCGGAGAGAACTGGGTGAAGATGATCAAACGTATCAAATCCATCCTCCAGGAAGAGGATAAGCTTATGGAGATCGTACAGCTAGTAGGTTCAGACGCACTTCCGGAGAAAGAGCAGATCACTCTCGAGGTCGGACGTATGTTAAGAGAATATTTCCTTCAGCAGAATGCATTCCATGATGTCGACACATATTCAGAACCGAAAAAGACACTTATGATGGGAGAGACCATCTTGCATTACGCTGACAAAGCGTATGATGCGCTATCAAACGGAAAAAAGCTTGTCAAGATCCTTGATATCAAGACCAGGGACAAGATTGGTGAGGTCAAGTTCGAGAAGGACTATAATACCTTGCTAAAGAGCATTCAAAAAGAGCTCGACAAGGAATTTTCGAGAATTTAGGTGGATGAAATGAAAGAGTACAAAACAATCAAACAAATCGCAGGTCCGCTAGTGTTCGTCGAGAAGACAGATTCAGTCGGATATGGAGAGCTCGTAAAACTGACTCTAGAGAATGGAGAACTGAAGAATGGTCAAGTGCTAGACACCTCAGACGATCTCGTAGTCGTCCAGGTCTTCGAAGGAACCAGTCAGATATCTAGAGAGACTAAAGTGAAGTTCCTTGGAGACGTCATCAAGCTTCCTGTCGCAAAAGACATGATGGGCAGGATCTTCAACGGTGCAGGAAAACCGATTGATGGAGGAGCAGAGATCATTCCTGAGAAACGGCTCGATATCATAGGATCCGCTATCAATCCATATTCAAGGGGGATGCCTGCAGATTTCATCCAGACAGGGGTATCTACTATTGACGCCATGAACACTCTCGTTAGAGGCCAGAAACTGCCGATTTTCTCAGGAAGTGGACTTCCTCACAACGAGATCGCGCTTCAGGTAGCTCGTCAGGCTAAAGTGATTGGACAGAAAGGCTCATTCGCTATCGTCTTCGCAGCTATGGGTATAACCAATGAAGAAGCACAGTATTTCATGAAGGATTTCGAAGAGACTGGCGCACTTGAGAGGAGCGTAGTTTTCCTTAATCTTGCAGACGATCCAGCAGCAGAGAGACTTATCACACCAAGGATGGCTTTGACAACTGCAGAATATCTGGCTTTTGAGCATGATATGCATGTCCTCGTCATCCTGACAGACATGACCAATTATTGTGAATCATTGAGAGAGATCGGAGCAGCACGAGAAGAGATTCCAGGACGAAGAGGATACCCTGGATACATGTATACTGATCTTGCTATGATCTACGAAAGAGCAGGTATGATCAAAGGGAAGAAAGGATCTGTCACCCAGATTCCGATCCTGACTATGGTCGGAGACGACATAACCCATCCTATCCCTGACCTGACTGGATATATCACTGAAGGACAGATAGTTCTTGGAAGAGAGCTTCACATGACAGGCATCTATCCTCCTATCGACGTTCTTCCTAGCCTTTCAAGGCTTATGAACCTAGGTATCGGAAAGGATTCGACAAGAGAGGACCATAAACAGGTCTCAGACCAGATGTACGCAGGATACGCAGAAGGACGTGACCTAAGAGGGCTAGTGGCGATTGTCGGAGAAGACGCACTTTCACCGAGGGACAAACGACTGCTTAAGTTCGCTGAGAAGTTTGAAGATAAATTTGTCAGACAGGGAAGGAATGAGAACAGAGATATCGTCGGCACTCTGAATCTTGGCTGGAAGCTTATGGGTTCTATTCCAAAAGAGGAACTTTCCAGGATTAGCCCAGAACTGAAAGAAAAACACTGGAAAGAGACAAAGGAAGAATAATTTGTTGTGAAAAGATGAGCCAGGACGTAAAACCTACAAGAAGTGAGCTGATAAAACTCAAGAAATCGATCAAGTTAGCGAAGTCAGGCCACAAGCTCCTTAAGAAGAAAAGAGATGGACTTATACTTGACTTCTTCGATATACTGAAGGACGCGAAGACCATCCGCGTGGAAATTGTCGAACTCTACCTGAAAGCGATTGAGAAGATGAACATAGCGAGACTTATGGAGTCTGACCTCAAGATCAAATCAATGGCTATGGCAATCAAACAGAAACCGGATATCAAGCTCGACACTAAGAACATAATGGGTGTCGTCGTGCCAAAGATTGAGGCCGAATCGATAGTGAAACATTTCCCTGAACGTGGGTACGGAGTCTATCATTCCCCTTCTATCGACGAGGCGGCTTATGCATATGAAGGGCTCGTTGAAAAGATCATCAAGGCTGCAGAGATTGAGACCTCGATGAAGAAGCTTCTAAAAGAGATCGAGAACACGAAAAGGCGGGTGAACGCCCTGGAATTCAAGGTTATCCCGGAAAAAGAGCGCATCCAAAAGTTCATCCAGCTAAGACTTGAAGAGATGGAAAGAGAGACAGTTTTCCGTATGAAACGGATCAAAGCTTAGTTCAGTTTCTTTAGATGTGCAAGATACATAGATGCCCATAGCATCCCTTCATCAGTTATATAGAAAGATGTTCGATATGGCTGCCCATTCCGATTATATACCTCTAGAAAGGTCTTATGTTTTATGATATTTTCGAAATATTGTTGTAAATATTTTCTTGCATAGCGTTTTTCGTTTTGGTATACGATCTCTATCAGGATCAACCCGATATGGGCCCATATGCTGTCAGTCTCATAGTCCGGAGCGAGCCTGTTAGCGAACCCCATACTGTATTCTTCTCCTTTCTGGTGGTATTTCAAAGGGAATGGTTTATCAAGCTTTTCTGATCTCAGAGTATCAAATGATTGTTTGAGCATCTTCTCATCGTTGATGATTCCGGTCCAGAAAGGGAATATATTAGCGTCACCTGTCACTCCAGTCCTTCCAGAAAGGTCATCTAAAAAATATGTCTTG
>JAUUYB010000035.1 GCA_030590605.1 Candidatus Woesearchaeota archaeon | reverse complement strand
TGGTTTGGGATTATCTGCTTCTGGCTTAATAATCTTATGGTAGAATTTCTGCTGAGCCGGCTCAGCAGAAAGTCGTGATGGTGTCTTCCCACCGAGCTCCTCTCGAAAATCATTACAGGGCTGGAAAGGGGACGCTCCCTACGGGAAATCCAGCCAATCATTATTATGCAGCACGGAGCGAGTCCGACACCATCCGAGCGAAGACGAGGACTTTCTGCTGAGCCGGTAATTTAATATACTTGTACAGGGGAGATTAAACCATGAAAAAGCCAGTTCTCTTGATGATCCTTGACGGTTGGGGGCTACGGAAGGAAGCTCGATATAACGCACCAAAAACTGCGCATACCCCCAACATGGATATGTTATGGAAGTCATGGCCACACTCAAGACTAAAAGCTTCAGGTAAAGATGTGGGTGTCCCTGCTGGATTTCAGGGGAATAGCGAGGTAGGTCACCTGAATATTGGGGCAGGAAGGATAGTCTTTCAGTCTATAGAACATATCAACCAAGCGATACGTGATAAGAGTTTCTTCAAGAATAAAGCATATCTCGCTGCAATCAAGAACTGCAAAAAAAATGATTCAACATTGCATCTGATGGGGCTTGTCCAAAGAGAAGGAGTCCATGCTATGTCAGATCATCTTGTGGCTCTCGTAAAGCTTGCTAAGATGCATGGACTGAAAGATGTCTGCATCCATGCGTTCACAGATGGTAGGGATTCACCTGCAAAATCAGCAGGGAAGCATATCGGTTTCGTCCAAAAAGAACTGGATAGGTTAGAGACTGGAAAGATAGTCTCTGTCATGGGAAGGTTTTATTCTATGGATCGTGACAATAGATGGAATCGTATAAAGATAGCATATGACTGCCTGATGCATGGGAAAGGAAAGAAGGTCAAGAGTTGGAAAGAAGCATTATCCTCATCCTATCAGGAGGGAGACACAGATGAATTCATCAAACCGCGGATCATCGGAGATTTCAAGGGGATATCTAAGGATGATTCAGTCATCCATTTCAATTATCGGCTGGACAGACCCCGTGAGTTGACCATGGCGATGGTTGAGCCAGGGTTCAATCATTTCAAGACGAGAAAGAAACAGTTCATCTATGTCTGTACTACATATTATTACAAGGATGTCGACAAGAGAGCATTGGTAGCTTTCCAGAATGTCAGCATGAAAAATATCCTTGGAGAAGTCATATTGAAATCAGGTCTGAAGCAGTTAAGGATTGCAGAGACAGAGAAATATGCTCATGTCACTTTCTTCTTCAATTCTCTTATAGATAAGCCGTTTAAGGGAGAAGACAGGATACTCATACATAGTCCAAGAGATGTCAAGACATATGATCTTAAGCCTGAGATGAGCGCACCAGAAATCTGCGAAGCGTTGCTCAAAGAGTTAGGGAAGCATGATGTCATTATCCTCAATTTTGCGAATGGGGATATGGTAGGGCATACTGGTGTATATAGTGCAGCAAAGAAGGCTGTTGAGGCAGTAGACACTTGTATAGGCAAGATCATCCCAAAGATTCTTGAAAAGAAAGGTAAGGCTATTATCATAGCTGATCATGGCAACTGTGAAGAGATGTTTGGAATCAGGAAGACTTCGCATACCCTAAATCCTGTCCCATGCATACTTGTAGGGACCAAAGGAGCAAAGCTCCGGGATGGCAGGCTGGCAGATGTTGCACCGACCATCCTTGATCTCCTGGACATAAAGAAGCCTAAGGAGATGACCGGAACTTCTCTTATCAAATGAGACTGAAAAAGATTTTCCGTTATCTTGAGAGCGAGTACACGTCAAGTTTCTTTGACAGGGGATCAGATCCATTCTTCGTTCTCATCTTCACTGTCCTTTCTCAGAGGACCAGAGATGAGAATACAGAGAAAGTGACTGCAGCACTGTTCAAAAGATATGATACTCCAAAAAAGCTCTTGGATACCCCTCTGGATGAAGTTGAGAAGCTCATCAAAGGTTCGGGTTTCTATCATGTAAAAGCCAAACGTATCAAGGAGATATCAAGACAGATCCTTGATGAGTATGGCGGTAAGGTCCCTGACAATAGAGAAGACCTCCTGAAGCTGACAGGAGTAGGTCCAAAGACAGCCGCCTGCGTACTTGTCTACGGATTCAGGAAGCAAGCGATTCCGGTAGACACCCATGTCCATCGAATCAGCAATAGGTTAGGGCTCATCGATACAAAGACTCCGGAACAATCAGAGATCGAGCTCATGAAAGTGATCCCTAAAAAGTATTGGATAGACATAAACGAATACATGGTGAAGTTCGGAAAGAACAAGTGCACTCCTCTTAGGCCTTGGTGCAGTAAGTGCGCCCTCCCCCTGATATGTCCATTCTACAAGAATACAAAAGGTAAGAACAGATGAAAGGGCAATACATCCTGTATATGGTTCTAGACAAAGAAACCACTATAACAATAGGGAAGCTAGGGACATTTCAATTTCAGAAAGGTCGCTATGCATATGTAGGGAGCGCAATGAATGGAATCGAACAAAGAGTGGCCAGGCATAAGAGAAAGGAGAAGAGATTGCATTGGCATATCGATTATCTGCTGGAGCATGCAGAGATCAAGTCTGTCGAGACAATCATGAGTTCAACAAAGGAAAATGAATGCAGGCTCGCTCGAAGATTCCTAAAGACTCATCAGATTCCGGTTCCAGGATTTGGATCGAGCGATTGCTCGTGCAAGAGTCACCTATTCAAAATCAAAACAAGCAAAAACCTTAAAAAAGGTTAAGGATATCTTAGAAGCTATTGGGCCTATGGTGTAATGGATAGCACTGCCGGCTTCGGACCGGCCAATCAGGGTTCGAATCCCTGTAGGCTCATGTTTTTCTTTTTACCAAATAATTAAATTTAAAGAAAAAATAAATATTGAAAATAGTGGGCCCTACAACAGATCGATTATTTCCAGGTGTTTCCTTTCCACAAGGACCTGCTGACCCTGTTTTAAGTCTGTGAGATTGACGTTTCGCCTGACCTGTACCAGGAATTTGTTCTTATTCGGCAGTTTGATGATGCAGGTAAGATTTCTTTGTTCCACAACTTCGGCTACTAAAAAAGGATATTTATCGGTTTTCATTGTGAGAGAGAAGATTCTCTTCGGGTATATAAAAGTTAGTCGACAACTTTATAAGGTTTACTATACAGTGGTAACTTTATTTAAAAAAGATACCTTGCGAAAACTTTATATACCATCCAGCCATTTTTGTATTCTCGGGTGGAACATGATGAAAACTTTACATTTCCATATCATCCTTGGGCTTGCAGCCCTTGCAGCGTTCTCTGTCATTGCGTCAGACATAGACCTTATTGATTATCCTGAAATCTTCACTGAATCCTATGATGACAACATCGTATTCGTTATCGGCGATTTTGCTGATGTCGCAGATGCTATAGGTTCTGTCGATGTCGCGACCAGCCTTCAGGCTGCAGCCGGAAATGAGCTCATAGGCACAGCTAAGCTTGCATCAGAGATTGAGGATCCTTCAGATTATAATATCATAGCTATAGGAGGTCCTTGCGCTAATGCACTTACATCAAGACTGATGGGGTATCCGGCCAACTGCAATGAGGGATTCGTCCCAGGTAAAGCAGTCATCCGGCTTTTCTCTAATGGTGATCGTATAGCGCTTATAGTTGCTGGGGCGACCGCGATTGACACACAGCGCGCCTGCAGGGTACTGGCCAGATATGATTCTTATGATCTCGTAGGAAGAGAGATGATAGTTGAAGGCACGAACCTTCAAGATATGGTACTAAAACAAAAATAGGTGATACAATGAAAATTATTCTAGCGATTGTCGTGATTGCGATTATGGTAGGGTGCACAGCCCCTGAACCTACACCGATAGAACCTGTGGCTCCTGTGGCTCCACCTCCGGTTCCCGATCCTGTCCCTGATCCGATACCTGAACCAGTTGTGACTGAACCTGAAGTATGTGATTTAGATCAGGACGCTTTGAATATTGTCGAGGTTAAGTATAGCTTCTCTTCTGAAGGATTGACCTTTCTCGATGACGGGTTTACGTTCACATTCATTCCTTTGGATGACGAAGGAAACATAATACCTGCAGAGGGGAATCTGGGTGTAGCGATCTACTGGACAGAGAATATAGGGAGTGAACGGAAGAGCAGGTCTGTGGTTTATGAGCAGGGAAAATACATTAAGCCTGAAAATGTCAATTCTGATTGCTCTCCTCAACCTATCGTAGTGAAATTTCAGGACATCGAGAAAGATAGCAGATATGAGGGAGTCGACGCTGATGATCCTGGCTTCATGAAGGTGATATTCAAGAAGGTGGGTAGTTTTGAGGAATATTCCGCTGTGTACACCCCTGCTGAAGGAGAACGGTTGTTCCCTTAATTTTTCTTTCTTTACTTTTTTTTATTTCAATAACAATAACAAAAATTTGGGTTCAAGAATAAATAGCAAGCCCGATGAATACCCCTTCCTTTAGGGAGGGGATAGGGCTTGCGGATTAAGTGAACCCAAATTTTTGGGATTGAAAATCTCGCCTGAAAGACGGGGTACTAGCCCCCAATAAAAATCTCTATGCGAGATTTTCAATAGATTTAAATACCAAATGCGTTTTTTAAAGACCTATAACGACAATGACATTTGAGCTATGGCTGTTAGGAATTCTTATTGCGCTGTCTGCATTCTTCTCTGGGGTAGAAGCAGCATATCTTGCACTGACCGCAGTTGATATCAAGCGGATGATCGATAAGGATCGGAGGTGGGCCAATACAGTAAAACTTCTTAAGGAACATCCCCACAAGTTAGTCATCACTATCCTGATCGGAAATAATCTCGTAAATATCGCTGCATCTACTATCGCTGCAAGCCTTGCAATGAAAACATTTGAATCTAATGCATTAGGCATCGCTACAGGAATAATGACCTTGCTTATCCTCATATTCGGAGAGATCACTCCAAAGACTCTTGCGATCGGTCACAAAAGGCTTGTAACCCGCATAGCTGCAGTACCTCTTAGGATCATGGGGTTAGTGTTCTATCCAGTCATCCTGGTTCTTGATGTGTTCACGCGTTTTCTTGCGAAGGTCTTCAAGGCCAAGATGGAAGAGAAGGTTACAGAAGAGGAGATCAAGAGTGTAGTATCCCTGGGTGAGGAATCCGGGACCATTGAGAAAGAAGAGCGCAGGATGATCAATAGTATCCTGAAATTTGACGATACCGAAGTGTCAGAGATAATGACTCCTCGTGTCGATTTCTTTTCTGTTGATTCGACAGATAATGTGAAAGAGGTGACTGATGAGGTATTCAATGAAGGCAGATCAAGGATTCCTGTATTCGAAGACGACGATATCGTAGGCGTATTGTTCGCCAAGGATATGTTCGAATGTATTGCACACGGCAAGACTCGGACTAAGATAAAGACGATCATGAAAAAACCGTTATTCATCCCTGAACAGAAGAAGATAGATGAACTGCTGAAAGATTTCCAGAAAAAGAAGATCCATATCGCTATTGTTGTAGATGAGTATGGAAGTGTCACAGGTCTTGTTACGATTGAAGATATCCTGGAAGAGATTGTGGGAGAGATTTATGACGAGAGCGACAAGAAGGAAGTGCTCGTAAAGAAGATCAGCCCCAATGTATGGATCATAAATGGGGGTCTCAGGATTGATGAGGTCAACGAACAGCTCGGACTGAAGCTGAAGGAATCAGAGGACTATGATACGATATCAGGTATGATCCTGAAGGAAATAGGAGAGATCCCGAAAGTTGGGGAAAAAATAGTTGTAAAGAAGACCACCTTTATTGTTGAGCATGCGGATGAGCAGAGAATCACTGAAGTACGTGTTGTGAAAGGATGATATTTCATAACATTTTAATATCCATTCTTTGAAACGTTTGAATGACGATGGATGAAGCACTGTATCTTGATGATTCATATAAGAAGGAATTCACTACTGTTGTATCTTCTGTAAAGGACGGAAAATTCGTGGTCCTGAAAGAGACAGCGTTCTATCCCAATGGAGGAGGACAGCCCAACGACACTGGGATGATAATAAAAGATGATAAGGAATATCCAGTTGTCTTCGTTGGAAAATTTTCTGGAGAGATATCCCATGAAGTAGAATGTGAAGGATTATCTGAAGGAGATGAAGTATCCTGCACAGTGGACTGGAAACGCAGGCATAAGCTCATGCGTATGCATACTGCTGCTCACATCCTCTCCGCAGTCTTTCATAAGCAGGCTGACGCTAAGATCACCGGAAACCAGTTAGGTCTGGACAAGTCCCGTATCGATTTCTCACTTGAGACATTTGATCGAGAAAAGATAGGGAATTACTTCGCTCTTGCGAACGAGTGGGTATCAAAAAACTATCCTGTGGCTGTCTCATATATGCCAAGAATTGAAGCAGAGAAGGACACTTCTTTATTCAAGCTTGCCAAGGCCTTGCCCGAAAGCATTACGACCTTGCGGATAGTCAGCATAGGTGATATCGACTCGCAAGCCGACGGGGGTACCCATGTTAAAAGTACAGAAGAAGTGGGTAAGATTACATTCTTGAAAGCTGAAAATAAAGGAAAATCAAATAGAAGGGTGTACTTCACCCTATTATAGTATCGATCTTTTGTTTGAGCGCCTCTTTAGGCATTGCGCCTACAATCCTGTCGATTTCTTTTCCGTCTTTGAATACTACAAGGCAGGGGATGCTCATGATATTGTTCTTCGAAGCGACATTAGGTGCTTCTTCGGTATTGACTTTCCCGAATGTCAGTTTGTCTTTGTAATCTCCGGAAAGTTCTTCAAATACCGGGCTCATCATCATACATGGTCCGCACCAAGACGCCCAAAAATCAACGATTATAGGGGAGTTATCTTTCAGTTTGGATTCGAAGTTGTCTTCAGTCAGTTGTTCTATACTCATTTCGTTACACCTCAAAATTAGTTGATATTGGTGTGATTGGGGGATTCGTATTTAAATGAAGCGGTTGAGTGAAAAAGTGTGCTAAAAAGTAGCACATCACCCATTTATGATTTTCACGATTACCTTCCTTCGTTTTGGACCATCGAAGTCGACGATGATGATGTCCTGCCAGGTTCCCATGATCAACTGCCCGTCATGGATCGGTATTGTCTCAGATGGGCCGATGATAGCTGCCTTGATATGTGCAGCTGCATTATTGTCTATCTGGTCATGGATATAGCCTGCATGCAGAGGTATCATCTTATCGATAGCATTTAGAAGGTCGGTGCCGATATTCGGATCATCGTTCTCATTGATGGTCACTGCTGCAGTAGCATGAGGGATATAGACAAGGCATACCCCTTCTTTCACATCCGATTCCTGTACTGCTTTCGCAACAGCGTCGTTGATGTCGATGATCTCAAACTTTTTCGATGAGGAAATCTCGATCTCATGTATCATGACGAATTATTATTTTTTATTATACATAAATGTTGCTTCTTCCCCGGGCATCGAAGCGAAAGTGAAGGTCGAGGTGTCTGTTTTTTCTATGGTCCCTGCTTTCTCGAAGAGAAACCCTCTTTTACGCCAGGCATTGCCGACTTCTTTGGCGTATGCATCCGACACAGCGACCCAGCCTTCGAAGAGTGCGAATTTGTTTGCCATCTCAGTAGCTGTGAATTCATTATGGTCCCTGAGCAGCATGTGGACAGGGTTTAGGTCATAGGGGATATGGAAACGTCCGCCAAGTCCGTACCTGCCGATCTCCCTGGCACACTTCTTGTCAAGCCCCCCTCCTGTGATGTGACTTACTTGGGATGCTCCTGTTTTCAGCGATTCCTGCATAGGTTCATATAGGACATTTGTTCCCTGCGCAGCCATGAGGGTATATAATCGCCCTTGTGGATGAAGATGGAAGTCTGAACCAAAAATAGTGGGAAAGTCCTTCCTGATCTGCGAGTTCCCGTTCGACTTGAGCGTAGAGGGGAAACAAAATGTCATATTGATATGTCTTTGTAGATTTGCATAAGGCATGATGATTACATAGAGGCTATTTCCTTCCTTTGCTTCTGGCGGCTCGAAGAAGTCCTTCTCTGTGAGTAATGTTACCGATGTCGAGTTCGGATTGATATGCGCCTTTCCATACCCGCGCAGCACTCCTGTTGTGTCTGTATGATTCAGGATAAATGGTCCCATCGATGGAAAAGAGGTTTTGGCGTTCTGGAGGGCGTGGGAGTAAGCGGATAGGAGAGTCTCGAGTTCATTTCCTTCGGCTCCATGACCTAGAGCGAGGTCTATTGTGGCTGCAAGCCCAAGATCCCGTGAGACCCTGTATTTCGCTGCATCGTCTTTTGACATGGCGATGAGATCCATCGTGCTGTCAAGCGGCATGAATATGCGTTCGACGTTTTCATCAGGCTTCGATCCGGTCCCATCGCAGCAGACATAGACTATCATCCCTTCTGTATCCGCGATGATGACTGGGATCTTTCGTCCTTCTGCCTCTATGATGTAGGTTCCGGGTTCCACATTATAGACAGCATAGAATCCTGTACCGGTTATTGTGGCATGCTCAAATCTGCCTGGCATGACTGCTGATTCGCCATTGAAATTGACGAGTCTGTTTTCCAAACAGGCATTCTCGAGGCCTAAGAGGGCTGCGCGCTCATTCGCCTCGTCTTTGCCGTCATCTCCCCAGTCTACGATGTCAGTGAAGCCTATCGCTCGGACATTAGCCCCTCTGAAGGCATGAGCGAGATGTTTTTCGTGTCCGGCAAGCTTGTTTACGAGACCGCTGGTCAATTCGTCATAGGAACTAAATTCATGGTTCCCGCTGTCAGGGATATATGCGAGATTGTATCCTTTCGCGAGCTGGAATCCGAGATCCTTTAACTTATTGGTGTGGACCTTGATGAATTCGCTATCTCCGAAACCTATTGTCTTGTGCTTGACTCCGCCAAAACCTTCCGCGAGCCGTGAATCCACATCTATGATCTCAGTATTATACCATTGTTTGTCATTCATTTATATCCCTCCCTAGAACTCCTCTTTTTATGGAGGCTGCCTGAAATTAGGTATAAATAGATTTCTTGGCTAGAAAGATTACGACCAAGAGGTCATTTGACGAAACGGATATTTTCAGAAAAATCTTTGTCAAGCACGATCAGACGTGCATTAGTGATATGTTCTTCACGATATTCTGCTGGGGTGCGTACATCAATAAGTATAGCGCCTTCATCTAAGAGTTTCCTGGCTTGATTCGGAGCTACATCTGGCATGTGAGA
>JAUUYB010000021.1 GCA_030590605.1 Candidatus Woesearchaeota archaeon | reverse complement strand
TAAAACATAATAAAGGGTGACCCGACCCTGGATTGAAGATGACTTCACTATTTCCATACGATAAGGTCCGATCTGAGCAGGACCGGTTGATGTCTGAGATAGATAAGACTGTTGAATCAGGAGGTTCTTGTCTCATTCATGCACCTACTGGTCTCGGAAAGACTGCGGCTTCCCTCGCTCCTGCGATAGAGTACGCCCTCGCTCATGATAAGATAGTTTTCTTCTTGACATCCAGGCATACCCAGCATAAGATTGCGATCGACACCATCAGAGAGATCAAGGAAAAACATGGGGTGAAGGTGGTTGTGTCTGATATCATCGGAAAACAGGGCCTATGCGGAATGAAAGGTGTAGAGAGTCTTAGGTCAAGAGAGTTTGCTGATTACTGTAGGACTGTGAGGGAGGAAGGGTCATGCGATTTTTATAAGCAGACAAGATCAAAGAACAGCCTTTCCCCTAAAGGACAGGAATTAGCGGCTAGGATCAAGAATGACGGGCCATTCCATGCCGAGGAGGTGAAGTCAGAATGTGTAGAGAAAGGACTCTGTCCTTATGAGGTCCTTATGAATGTCTCAGAGCACGCGAACGTCATAGTGGCTGACTATTATTATGTGTTCAACACATCCATACTCAATCTTTTCTTAGGCAAGATCGGGCGAGGCCTGGATGATTGTATATTGATCATTGATGAAGGTCATAATCTCGGTGGGAGGATAAGGGAGCTTTCCACTTCCAGGCTGACGGATTTCGTACTTTCCAGAGCGATCAAGGAAGCAGAGAAGTTAGAGATGGATACAGGTGTTCTTCTTGAGCTTGGCAGATTTCTGGAATCAGAGAGATTGGACCCAGGGAAAGAGGTGCTTGTAAAGAGACATGCTCTGATGGATGTTTTGAAGAAGTTTGGGGAGTATGATGATATTATTGAGTTGCTTTCTGATGCTGCTGAAGAGATAAAGCTGAAGAAGAAGAGGAGCATGCTCGCGTCTGTCGCAGCATTCCTCGCTGCGTGGAAAGGTGGCGATGAGGGCTTCACTAGGATCCTGTCGAGTAAGCAAGGGAAAAAAGGGTATAAGATTCTTTCTTATAGATGTATGGATCCCTCTCTTTATACTAGGGAGATCATTGAGGGTGCGCATGCATCAGTGCTTATGTCAGGGACGCTTGTGCCTCTCGAGATGTATCAGGACATATTGGGGTTCGGTGATGATGCTAGACTGCTTGAGTTTGACAGCCCGTTCCCTACAGAGAATCGATTGAATCTTATCATACCGAAGACCACGACCAGGTACGCGAAGAGGACTGACGAGCAGTTCATGTCGATAGCTGGGATCTGTGCAGGGATAACGAACGCGATTCCAGGAAATATCGCGATTTTCTTTCCAAGTTATTTGATCAGGGATAGGGTCCTTGCATCATTTCAGCGTCTTTCAGAGAAGACGATTTTTTCAGAGGTTTCCGGAATGCAAAAAGAGGAGAAGCAAGAGATGATAGAATCATTCAAGTCTTACAAGAAAGCTGGTGCAGTATTGACTGGTGTTGCATCAGGGTCGTTTGGAGAAGGGATCGATTTGCCAGGAGATCTCTTGAAGGGAGTGGTGATAGTCGGTCTTCCTCTTCAGGTGCCTGATCTTGAGACCAAGCAGCTCATAGAATATTATGATCTGAAATTCTCGAAAGGGTGGGATTACGGGTATGTACTTCCTGCGATTACGAAGTCGCTTCAGAATGCAGGTAGGTGTATCAGGAGCGAAGATGATAAGGGGATCATCATATTCCTTGAAGAAAGGTTCGCATGGGATCAGTATAGGAGATGCTTCCCGAAAGATTGGAAGATAGAGGTAAGTCTTGATTTTCAGAATAGGATAAGGAATTTCCTTAGCTTTTGAGTTTAGCGCCTATTGGTTTCTTTAGTTCCCGTTGCCAAAGGATGCCGACTTTCTGGATTTCTTTCGTGAATTTGTCTGAAATCATATATGTCTTCTTGTAGAGGTCGTAATAGATCATACCCATGCTTTTCATAGGAGTGAGTATCCTATCATAGAACTGTCGTTTATTATAGGAAAGATTCACGGTCTTCCCACGATATCCCGGCTCGTTTATTTCGGTTTCGAGCTTGCCTTCATGGAGCTTGGTGGCGAAGAATGACATTTCTGTCTTCGACATCTCTCCTCCATTCTCTTTAAGGGTTCGGATAAGTACAGTCGCGACTATCTTCTGCTGTGTAGTCGCGAAGATGATCTCGAAGACATCATCTGGCAAATTAAACAAGTCAAATAATATGACCACTTTTATCCCCCAAAAGAATGATATTAAAATATTAATATATAAATGTTACTATTTCTATACATATTTCATCGTTAATCTACTTATTTATATCTTGTTATAATCTACTCCCTACTCGGAGCCTTCCCTAAGCATCCGTTCTAAGATTTCTTTATCTACTTTCTTGAGCGGGTCCTTGACTGGACCGAGGGTTATCTTTCCGACAGAGACGCTGAGGATCCCTCCGAGTTTTTTTTTGAGGAATTTTACGACTCGCTCTGAATATTCATTCTGGGTAAAGCTGGCGAGTTTGATGATGAACTTGCTCTTGACACCGATTGAGAGGTGTGAGAATCCGCTGATATTGACGCTTGACATGGCATGATTCACCATATCTTCTCCTCTGTTAGGGAACAGGTGGTCCATAAGTGCGGTGATTTGACCCTTTATCCCAAGGCCTGGTTCAAGATATATCTCATCGATATCGATATCCATGAGGATATTTCCTTTCTTGATCCCCGATGATTTGAGCGTCGATGAGATGTGAGATTCTTCGTTCTCGAGCATGAAGAAACAGATACCTTGGATCTTTTTAGTCTGGATATCGAGTTCTATTTCTGTAGATATGATTTTCTTGACTTTGTCTACACCGTTCTCTACTTGGTTCACATAGGCCAGCGATTCTCCGATCTGCATCGCAGTGTCAGTCAGTTTATGTTTTTTGAAAGTGTACCTGATTTCCTTTCCGAGGGTATTAGAGATTGTACCTAGGAATGTAGGGATCATGATATTCAGGAATTCCTTGATTGCAGATTCCTTCATATCATCGATTTCTTCGCCCTCAGGGGTCTGGTCGAGCATAGATTTGATCATGATGTTTGCAAGGTCTAGTGCAGATTGCTTGAAGATGAAGAAAAGGAATGTTCCTTTGATGTAACCTGTGATATTGATTGTGAGTGCAGTGACATCCTTGGTTAGGCTGTTCAGGATGACATCAAAGGATGATTTCGGCTCGATATTTAGTTTTAAGGGGTGGAGGATGATATCTGTATTGACCATCTTAGAGATTTTCTCATTCGCTTTTTGGAAGCAGAAATAAAGGTTCAGCTGCAGTCTGATTGAATCTATTTCTTCCCTTGAGACATGGTTCTTGAATACTTCATATATGAAATAGTCTGAGAATTTGATGAGGTCCTTCTGTTCTAAGGAGGAAAGAGAAGATATGCCTGCTTTGTCCATGTACATTTTAAGGAGCATGTTGCCAGCAAGGCCGCCTAGTCTTTCCTTGACGAATTTATTGAAGATCTCCTCATACTGTTCCGGCATTTGACCCCTCTTTTTTCTTCTTGATGTTCTGTTTCCCTGAGGGGATTAAGCCTTATATATCTTTCTACTCGTGCGGATTCACTCAAAAATACATATATGCAACACACCTAAAATCATATGATAACAGTTTCTGTTGCACTCACTCTCCTCTGGGTAATCCGAAACATTTAAATATTATAAAATTTGGGTATACCACTTAAGTATATTGAGATATAAATATGTTCATAGGTCATAAAAAAAGGTGATTCGAAAAATGAAGCGTGGAATTCTGGGTATATTGATAGTACTACTTTTTTTGATGGTTGGTTCACTAAGTGTGCATGCAGAGATACTTGAGACAAGGGTCAACGTAACTCTGCTTGAGACAGTCTACAGGAACATCTCCTATGGGCAGAGCGCTGTCGATTGGGGAGAAAACACGACGTCTTGTACTATTACTGGAGTGTTAAATATCACTAACCCAAGCACGGATATCACCCTGTTTGAGGTCATTGTCGAATTCACGAACACAGCTAATATGCTTACAAATTTCTCGAATACTGACGGAAGGACTGGAACCCAGACCAGCGCAACCGCAGATAACTATACTATAGAGATTCCAGAGCTCATGCCTGGAAACTATTCTACATGGAGCTACAACGTTAGCTGTCTCACAGTCGCACCACCTGTATCTATAGACACGATGTATGCAGGTCTCAACTCAGGTCTCGATCGTAAAGTGCTTGCAGGAGAGAACTGGACTGTTACTCAAAATGTTACTAACGCTCTTTCGATATTAAAGAACATCTCTCAATTAAAGATTGAAATCTATTCGAATTCGATTTTCGCCAATGCAAGTAATGGTTCTACTCTTAGGAATTTTACTCTGGTGCAGTTGGTGAATCCCTTCAGGGGTTCAACAAACGATGCTGATAATGTGACTGGCAACGCAACTAACGACCGTAATTGGAACTGGACTCCTGGCGGAGGGACCCTGAATACGACTCAAGAGTACAATATATCCTTTATTGTTAAGGCACCTGACATGACTCCTGAATCTGGGATCTATCTCGCTTTGACAGAAAGATTAAGCTATGTGGTGGAATATGCTTCCTCGAACCTCACCATAACCATGATCAGAGCAAAAGGGCCCGGGCTGTTCAGGGAGAGCAAGAAGATCATCCAGCCTGCTGACGACAATCCTAATTCGACGAATGTCACCTGGCAGGTCGATGCTATGTTCAATACAAGCTATAACATTTCTTACAATCTGGATGCAGTGTCCCTTTGGATTACAGAGAGCTTGAATCCTGGTAACTCCACTACTAGATTCGGTGAACTGAATAAGACTTACAATCCGGATACAGTGATAAATATTACAGATCAGTGGTATACTGATCCGTCAGGGACATTCAATACGTCTTGGAAATTCAATTTCACTGATGGCTCTGATGACAATAGCCCTCCACCTATCGTTTGGATGAGACCGTATTTCGAGCTCATCAACAGCTACAATCAGATATTGAACTCTTCGTTCACCCAGTCAGGGAACGATTATTACATGAAGTATGTATATGTAGTGAACGGTTACTGGTTACAGGTAGACAAGAATGTTTCGAACATAGGAGAAGACCAGTATTTGATCAATATAACAGTAGAGAATATTGGGAATGCATGGACTCCGTCAGGTCTCGATGTTACAGTCTATGATTTCATACCTGCTGAATTCAATTGGTCTTTGGCCACATTCACACAGCAGCCGAACAGGAACGAGTCTGTATTTTCAGGGACATTCAACGGTACTGCTTTCAGGTGGGTCATACCACGGAAGGTTCCGTTCAACGCATCCCTTGGACCGAAAACAGAAACTCCAATCAATAGGATATGGACTACAGAATATAGGGTAAACGGTACTGGGGATTATAGGGTAAGTGAATTATATATCGTAGGTTTAGACCCACGTAAAGTAGATGGTGCAGGGTCGCATGAGGGAATAACTGTCATATCTGGATTCATATCCGGAACAAAAGAGATGGTCTATCTCATAGGACTGATCGCTCTCATTGGGTTGAATGTGTTGAACTTCATCATGACACGAAGGATCAACAGAAGGTTAGATAAATAACCTTTACACAAAAAAGGGGGCTAGGCAGGGATTGAGTTAAAGTGTTGTCTAGAAAGAAAATCAGGGTTATTGTCCTGTTTGTTCTAGCCTTCGCGATTTTTTCCGGATCAGTGATGGCAAATGTAGTGGTCTTCGATAAATATGAGACCACTCTGACGCTTGAAGGAGACACTCTGAAAGTAGAGAAACGCCTCAGGCTCATGAATATCGGGTCAAACCCTATCATTCCAGGTGAGATCCATTTCAAGTTGTCTACCCAGGCAGGTGATGAGATAATCCCTGCAGATATCCGGAATCTGAAGATAGCTGATCATTACGATCATGCACTCGACACCCAGCAGGTGAAGGGAAATGAGGAACTGGATGTTGTATTCACTCTTTGGAATCCTCTGTTGCCCTCTTTCTATTACGATTTCAAGATGTCATACGAGATGGACTTTGACCCTAAAGGGATACTATTCTATGAGATAAATGTTCCTCAGGAGAAGACGACCATCAATATCAAGAATCAGAAGACCTCATTCCTACTCCCTAAGAGGTTTCATGTGACTTTTGCACCTGATGCTGAAGTCACTACAGAGGATGGAGCAAGGGTCCTTACCTGGTTCAATACTCCGAATCTAGATTTCGAATATTCCTACTTGCCCCTCCCAAGGGTAGGTGTGAGGATGGTGAATGTCTTCTGGGTACTCCTGATTGCAATAAGCCTTGTGTACCTCGTGGTGCGCTTTGTAAGGGCAAGAAAGCCAGTAGATGTGTACTAAATGGGAATCGACAAAAGAGTTTTCTTGAAACTACTGCTGTTCTCTTTACTAGTCTTCCTGCCGGCTGTATCCGCACAGGAGATGTTCCTGATAGATATTGTAGAGAAAGGCAAGGTGACAAGTTATTATGATGATTACTATATTGTACAGATATACGGAAATATCACTCTCACAAATACTCAGAATTCATCGCTATACAACATTGAGATCCCCTTCCGTCTGCCTGGCCTGCAGATCAGGGCATTGAACAGCACGGGTAAAGCAAACCTTTTTCAGACCGTGATTACGATCTTTGGACTGGATCCCAACGAAAGCATAACTTTTCCGTACAAGATTAGTGGCATAACAGTGGAAGAGTTCAGGACAGATCAGGCGCTCTTGAAGACTGCGATTGAGGCTAGGGGGGATACGCAGATCTACTCTAATTTATTAGGCAGTCTCTCGAAATCTGAGATAGAGACCCATTCTACCGGGAGTCCGGGAAGGCTTATCACGTTTCAGGTAGTGAACCCTTCCGCATACCGATTCAAGATAGATGAGGCAAGGGTGATTAAGACTCCTGGGATGGATCCGAATTCAGTTATTACGGAATGGAATTTTCCGGATGATATCACTGAACAGAGGGTAGGTGGAAAGAGTATTGAGGCTGTGGCATTGATACCTCAACCAAAACCTTTCCTGCTGCCCTACGAGAGATGGACTGTTGATTTCTTCGATGATAATGCGACAGAAGGAGAAGTATATTGGCTATCTACAGACATCTATATCCAGGATATTCTGGTCACAGGTAGGGCGAACATCACGAGGTATGACCAGGATGATCTATACATCATTATTTCGAATGTGACGAACATAACTGAGAATGTGACGGATATCGAGTTCCTCGAAGATAGGATTTTCCTTAGGAAGTTCGTGTCAGATCGGCAGATGAGCTATGGCAAGTCAGTCGATATTACTTTGCTCATCAATAATCTTGATTCTTCGATCATAAAGCCGAAGCTTCTGGATTCGGTCCCAGAAGGGTTCACGTTCGGTTCGGTTGGGCTGAATGGGACTGTTAATGGCAGAAATCTTACTTGGGATGGGTTTGAGGTGCCTGCTAGGGGATCCATTCGGATTGAGTATAAGGTTACGTATGAAGACAACGATTCTGTGGGTCTTGATTATTTTCTGCCTGCAGCCCTCACTTGGAAGGGAGATACGATCTATTCGCAGACCATTCCGTTCGTAAGGAAATACATACCTGAGAAAAAACTATTTGTACAGAAGAAGGTGAAATTCCTGAATGATGATGATATCGAAGTAATAATAACTCTTCAGAACCTTGGGGAATCTCCTTTGGTAAATCTTGTGCTAAAAGAATTCCTGTCGACTGAGAACGAGTTCAAGGAAGTCACGCAGAAATTCGAGAGCAAGGGAGTTTGGAAGATTCCGTCGATTGAGCAAGGCGCGACCTGGGAGACTTCATATGTGACTGATCGGACTAATGTCTTGAATAGCTTCCCTGAGGTGTTCGGTGTTCCGACGAATAGCGTCATGAAGACGATTATCATGAGCCATGAATTAAAATCAAGTCTGTCAATATTCAAGGCCAAGACGATTGAACTCATTGGGATAATAGTGATATTGTTTTCAGTGTTATATTATTTCTTCCCTCCGCACTACCTCCGATCTAGGAGGAAAAGGGATGTGAAGAAGGTTGCAGTGATCGAGAATGAGCTTGCGAAACTTAGGTATCAGACTGGGACTCCCAAGGAGAAGATTGAAGAGGGCCATGAGAAGCTTGTCCAGAGATATTCTAAGAAGGGGGTTCCGAAAGCCGCAGTTCAACCTAAGGATCAGAAATCTGATCATAAGAAGAAACATGATTCATTCGAAAATGATCTCCAGAAGAATAAGGAGATGTTGGATAAGATGAAGGAGACTTTTGAGGATTAGAGTATAGAAAGATTATCTAGGTTTACATCATCCATTAATTCTGTAACATTTAGGTAGGTTGCATTTGGGATATTCTCGAATTCATCCATTATCTCAAGTGTCCTTTGGATTTCTTCGTCGAAGTCAATTGCATAGAGTCCTGGCGAGCATTCCCTGATAGGTCTGCCTAGCCTTGCACAGTCCATAGCGCTATTCATATCATCTGCGAAATCGAGTGCTTTCTCAGAGCTGGATCTGGCTATGCCTTCAAGCTCGATTGCGAGTCCTAATACAATCACTAGTACTGCAGGTGTTATGAGTAATGCTTTCATAGGAGGAGAGAGGCATCTAAGATATATAAATGTTTCGTTACTAAGTAGTGGTAAAAGTACTTTTTGTATAGATTCTATTGTTGAGAACTAATTTAGTTTTACAATGAGACTCAATGCCGGGTATATGAAACTTTTTCATCCATCAATATTTGGTCGATGGCCCCTTCATAAGGCAAGGCATTTTTAGGGGTGTCAGAAAATAGGGTGATTTCAGCTGTTTTTGGGCCGCGATAAAGAAAAAGGACTCTGTCGATTATACTGCCATAATTGGATATTGTGACCTGGACGTCTGTTGTGCGAAAGACTTGATTGCCGCTATTGTTATGATGTTTCATCCCTAACTCATGTAATATTTTTTTTAGACCTGAGGGGGTATGACCATCGATTTGCCAACCTGCAGAGTGATCTATATGCTCGAGTGGAGGTAGTCTCATGATAAACAAAGATTATTTTCTACCTTATAAAATTTCTGATTATAAAATTTCCAATCGAGAATAAAGGTGATGGATTACTTTTTCTCCAAGACCACTTTTAGATAACTGCCCAGCCTATTTTTTGAAAGAAGTTTTGTCTTGTTGAAGAACCAATTCGATAAGAGGTAAGACCCGACATTTATAGGATTCAGGAATGGGATATCAGTGAATCGATGGAGGAATTTACGATTGAATAACAGGCTTATTTGATCATTGAACCACACATCTAACTTATTGTCAGTTTCAATTGATAAGATATTGAATTTATATTTTTCAGCGAACTTTCTAAACGAATGAAAATTGAACATATTGATGTGTCCGATTCCGTTTATATGGATGTGTTTATCTTTTAGGAGTTTCATGCTCAATGAATCCATATAAGGGCATCCCAGATATAGTATGCCTCTGGGTTTGAGTAATCTGTTGACTTTATTGAATAGGTCCAGACTGTCGAGGTGTTCAATCACTTGATTTAGGATTATGCAATCATAGGAAGACGATTTCAGTTTTAATTTCGTCAACTCTTCATTATGGATTGTTATATCGAATAATTCCGCTCCGACTTTAGATGTGAATACATTCAATTCTACTCCTTCCACAGATTTAAAATGAGGTTTCAGATGATAGAGGAGTTCTCCGAATCCGCAGCCTATATCCAGGCATTTACCCTTTTTTTTAGAGAATTTTAAGATTGTATCGACGATAGGTGGTTTAGATAACTTGTTCTCTTTTATATTCTTGAGCAGGACGTCATGATCTGTTTTCCATCCATCTTGATAATATTTATTGTTCTCATAGAATCTTTGGACTCCTTCTTCGCTAAAGATATATTTTGCATAGACTAGACCGCATTTTTTGCATTTTACGAATTCACATACCGGCGCTTTGAAGACAAAGGTAGAATCTGGGATATTGCATATAGGACATTTCCTTTTTATCTTATCTTTTTTCAGTTCATTGATCGCAAATCTGTTGAGATTGTGGGTATATCTGATATTTTTTCGTAGATGTTTTTTATATTCTTTATATCTTCGGACATGTTGAGATAACCTGAGTTTCATGGTAAACCCAAATCTGGACTCTCTATATAAATGTTCTTTTTTATATTATAATTTCTTACAGAAGAGAGTTTTTCCAAAAATAATATAATATTCAAAGGATTCCCTGATTTATGGAAATCACAGATCTGGGTGAGTTGTGTATGCGATGTGCTGAATGTTGTAGGAATCATCCTTACATAGAATTATCTACAAATGAGGTCTATTCGTTAGAACAAGCCACAGGATTACATTTTGATGAATTCACTAACGCATCAGGTAAAGCAGTTGTTAAAGGATATTTTTTACGATCTAAAGAAAATGGAGATTGTTTTTTCTTAGAGGCAGATAACGACAGATATTCATGTAATGTGTATGAAGTAAGACCAAGAATTTGTCGAGAGTATCCCTCAGATCCGATACAGATAGGATTCTGTGATTCAAAAAGGTCTAAGTAATGATCTCCTAAATGAATGGACTATTTCTTCCCGAATATTGCCAGCAGATGCCCTCCTGAATTCTTCCAGGCTTTCATGAATATCGCATGAGGGATAGCGTGATGCTTCTTCCCTTCGGCGTAATTGTGGACATGGACATGGGTGTCATCGTAGCCGCTCACTATTACTGCACTGCGGACGAACTTTGACTGGTCAAGAGGGGATGTATAGACAAGATCCACGAGGCAGACTGTCTTGTTGACCATATTGAGCTTAAGGTCAAGCAGAGTGTGTACTCGTTTCTCATACCGCGCTCGGAGGCCTATGTTGGTGCATATCGTGCCGATGTCTATGAGGGAGAGATCTTTTTCATACCCAAGTCCTTTGATGATAGAGATTTTATGTTCTATCTTATCTAGGAGCTTAGTCACTTGTTCTTTCTTGCTGAAATATTTCATCACAGACAGGATGATGAGTTGGTTTTTCTTGTTGTGTACGATACCTTCGAGTTCGAAGAACGGGATCTTCATCCCTTTCTTAGAATTTATAGAAGAGAGTAACCGTAGCTTGTAGCCTAGGGCAGCTCTGAGAATGGTATCGATTTGTTCCTTCAATTTTTGGTAATAATGTACAGATAGGTCATACCATTTCTTGGTCCGTCTATCCGTCTTGATGAACATGATGAATCTTGCGATCTTATCTCGGACAAGCGCGATCTTTGCATCTATGAATCTGACGTAGTGGCTTTCTTGTTTCTTCTTCTCAAAGACATAGGTATATCTCATGACTGTGACCGCGAGCACGATGCAGAGAAGAGGGATAAGGATGAAATATATGAATGAAGCAAACGCGCGTGTTTCATCTTCTGTTAAGAGTTCGGTCGGTGCATCTAGTCCGGGTGTTTGTTCTGATGGCTGGGATCCTGTATCAGTATCTGTCTGTCGCTGCTGGTCCTCGATTTCTTCGGCAGTGCAGACCTTTGATGAGAAGTACTCGTCCTTGTCTTCATAACTGGATCCTTGGAATTGTATCCTATATTCGCCTACATCAGTCGGAGTATATGACGCGCGCCCATCCTGATCTGTCACGACCTCGAAGATATCGTAGAATGTCCCGTTGATACTCTTCTGGATGACGAGCCCGGTGTTTGATAGATTTCCGCATACCTCCATATCATCTATGATCGCTCCTTTTTCAACACAAGTCGCACGTTCGACGAGTATAGC
>JAUUYB010000049.1 GCA_030590605.1 Candidatus Woesearchaeota archaeon | reverse complement strand
TTATGCAGAGTCACGAATACGCCTTGATTTTTCTCATAATTTTCTTTTAGAAATCTGTCTTCAGGCTGATCGCCTTTGAAAGAGCTGGATATCGAGTCTCGTGCAAGAACCAAAAATCGTTTCCCATCTCCTGGGGGGATCATCTTAGAATTTCTTGACGTCTTTTAGAAATTTATCATCAGTCTTCCTTAGCCTTTTCGTTGCAGAAAGAAGGGCTTTTTTAGGTTCTGATGAAGTGGTGGTCTCGACTGTCATCTTAGGGTCTGAAGTGAGCGGATGCTCGACATTATATCCTGCAGCCTTGACAGCGGAATCTGCGTTTAGCTCGTCCTTTATCGCATTACAGATAGTGTGATCTTCATCTTTAATCTCAATAGTGAGCTTGTTCTTCTTTTTATCGACAGATTCCAGTTCCATTACAATCACCAAAGAGCAGGAAACTTATGGGGTTTTTAAAGGTTTTGCTTAGATAGGCTTCGCCCAAAAAAATGCTTCAACATTTGCATGGGGCAATCACCCTACCTGTAAATCCAGAAAATCGCACTTGCCCATGAAAAACTATCTGTTGTTGTACGCTTCAGCGCCAATCTAAGATTCTGCGTTCCAAAACTTTTTTATATGCTACAGTAATTAGGTCTGGGTATGGCATTCACAGAACTGGCGGATATCTTTGTAAGATATAACAGCATGATCACAAATGTATATATCAGGGCGTTCCTTACTCTCGTCATATTCTTCGTGCTCTCGAAGATTGTCGTCTATATCTCAGAGAAGATATTCCTTAGGCTCGCGAAGAAGACCAAGACGAAAGTCGATGATCTTATCGTAGAGAAGACGAACAAACCAGTCTCATTCCTATTACTCATGATAGGAATCGTAATCGCTATCCAGCAAATCGGTCTGAAGTCAAACATCGAGTTCACAGTCGAAAGGATACTTGTATCAGTCATCATCATCTCGGTAGGTATCATCGTGATCAAGATAGTCAACATCTTCATCGAGGAATGGGGTGAGGCATGGGCCAGCAGGACCAAATCGAAGCAGGATGACAATATAGTCAGGATCGCCCACAAGGCTCTCAATATCGTAGCGGTCATCATCGTCTTCCTTTACCTGTTCTCCCATTGGGGCATCGAGATCGGACCGATGATCGCATCGCTTGGCATAGCAGGAATCGCCATAGCATTCGCGCTCCAGAACACCCTCGGCAACATCTTCGGAGGCATCTCGATGATCATAGACAAGAGCGTAAGAGTGGGTGACGTAATCCAAGTCGATGACGTCAAGTCAGGAATCGTGACAGACGTCGGGCTCCGCTCGACCAAGATCAGGACATGGGACAACGAGATCCTCATCTTCCCAAACGGCCAACTCTCAAACTCGCTCATCCACAATGTCGCACTGCCTAATCCTCAGGTCAGGGTAGTGATTCCGTTCGGCGTCGCCTATGGGGCGAAGATCGAAAAAGTAAAGAAACTCATACTATCAGAGATCCTCAAGATCAAACAGGTCATAAAAGACCCTGAGCCGTTCGTAAGGTTCACAGAGATGGCGGATTCTTCGCTCAATTTCAAGGCCTACCTCTGGGTGGATGACTGGGGACACAGAGTGGGTGTGAAAGAGGAAGGAACCACACGGATCTATAATGCACTGAACAAGGCAAAGATCAACATCCCTTTCCCTCAGATGGATATATACATAAAAGAGAATAAGAAATAAGATCAAGAGATTAGTCTATCTCAAGTTCACGGATGCGCTGTTTGATAGTCTCTATGAATTCTCCTCTATCATTACTCGCCCGAAGAAGCCGGTCACCAAGCTCGCGATCACCGATGACGTCGATTATCCACTTTGCGTAATCATTTTTCTGGTTTTCATCATTGACATGGTATCTGAAAGTATAATCATCCTGTTTCTTGATAGACTTCACGAGATCATGGAGGTTTTTTACGATATTTCCATTGAATACCCAGAGCTCTTTTCCTTCAGGGCATCGCTTTAGAGCGCATTCTTTTACTTGTTCATCCATTC
This sequence comes from Candidatus Woesearchaeota archaeon, assembly GCA_030590605.1. Classification (GTDB taxonomy): domain Archaea; phylum Nanobdellota; class Nanobdellia; order Woesearchaeales; family JAUUYB01; genus JAUUYB01. Next base: position 5,117 of record JAUUYB010000049.1, on the reverse strand, counting down.
CTTTGTCCTTGTGCTGTTGAATATTTAAAATGTCGTAAGGACTCTAGAGTCGTAAGGAAATCCAGAGTCTTTTCTGCAAAATCCAGCACCTTGAGATTTCCACCCATGAATCCGACTGCAGGATATACTTTTTTTAAGAATGTTATGTAATCATAAGTTTTTCCCATCGGATATTCTCTATTTGTTGTTGCTTTTAGTTTTTCTTTCAGATCTGCAGTAGTCCTGTCTAGCAGATCATATCTTTTTTTATCGATTCTTTTCATATACGCCCCCATGATGATATCCAATCCTTCTGCATCCTCAGGATACCTGTGTTTAAAATCTTCGACTTCCTTGTCAAGAGCATTATATCGGATTATGAGTCTTATCATATCACTAAAACTCAAACTGTCTTCCATATCTTCCAGTTTTTCATCGATAGTCTTACCTTTTTCTCTGAGAGATTCATACTCTTTTACAAATCCTGTTTTCCACATCTCAAATCAAAAAAAAAGCATCTGCAGCTTTCGCTGCATGATGCTGGGGGTCAAGATTCATTTGACTGCATAGACAGACCTGATCTCCATCCGTCTCTTGTTCCTGAGTTCTGATGCAAGCTCTTTACCTCTCTTGTTCGCCATTGTCTGATAGGTCTTCTCATCATAACTGAAAGAGGCCTGGCTAAACGGCTTGGTCTCAGGTTCTTCGAATGTCGGGAAACCCTTCATGATATCCTTTGAGATATAGGAGGCTTCTGCCAGACGATTCAAGGTCCGGACAGACCCTTGGATGACGTCCTGAGCCTCTCTGATTCTCTTCAGCGGACTTGGAGTGTACTTCGTCTCCTGGTCATACTGCAGTTCGAGCTTCTTTTCAAGCCTTTTCACTGCATGCATATACCGTCTCAGTTCTCCTTTGATGAACCGCTGTTCTGAGAGCTTTCCGCTGACGATGTCATATCGCTCGTTCGCGATCTCCTGATGACTGCTTGCCTGTGCAATTATGTCATGGTATGTGTCTTTTTCGTTTTCCTTGTGACCGATCCTCTCTTCTATCATATTGATAGTGTCTTCGATGGTAGGATCTGTCCTGTAGACCTGGTCTGCCTGTTCCAGGTCGTCCATGAGTTCTGACATCTCAGTCTGGATACTTTCCAGCTTATTCGATACATAAGCCCTATCCCTCTCACATTGCCCTGCTTTCCTGAGGACGTCTGATTTCTCTTTTCTCAAAGACTCTATAGTCTCTCCAGTATCTTGGATGTCCCTTACCAGGTTCTGCTTCTGTGTCTTGACTGAATCAAGTTTCTTTCCCAGAAGATAGTTCACTTTCGAATTCACTACCTTGCTCATATATAGTTCAGATTTCCCTTTGCTCGCATAGGCGAGGATAGCATGGTAGAGTTTCTGCCCGCCTGATAGCGCGTCTTTCGGGTCGTCAAGGACAGCTTCTGCCATCTTGGACTCGAACTTTTCTGTGTATCTCTTGATACGATCCCAGAGAGTCTGATTCGCTTCTGGTATATCCACGCCATAATCCTCCATAGCCCGCCGTTCAAGCGGCTCGAGGATCTCGCTATCAAGGCTTCCTGATTGATACTTGTTCTGGAGCTCTTCCTTGATTCGCTCATCATCTGTGCTTGGATGTTCATTTTCGACAACTTGGTCTAATGCTTGCATTCTTACCACCTCCAGCTCTCGCTACCTGCGAAAGCACCTCCCGATCACTTCTTCATGTAGTCAGTGATCTGTTGGGAGTATTTTGTAATAGATTCTTTATGGGTCTCATAGAGACCTTTGGCTTTGTCGATCGGATTCACATCTGCATGATATGCGATACCGATCCCTACTGCCGCCCCCAATGTGATATATTTGATCTTGCCTAATAATTTAACGCGTGTATAATGGATGTGTTTTTGTTTCATAATGTAACTAATCTGATGCTGATGGTTAAAATGGGTTTTCGAGAAAAAAGAAGGAAATTTCTGGAGCGGCTGAAAATGTCTGTGTTTTCTGTATATTGTCCAGGTTCATGGGAATTGATACAAATGCTAGGTGGGAAGACAGCACTATGACTTTCTACAAATCCATAGAAACATATAAATAATTCAATCATGAATAAGACAGTGTCTTCGGGTAGTATTACTCGAGAAATGTTATGGTATCTGTTCAAACAGGATTGAAGTCTAAGACAGCTATTTAAATGTCCAGGTCCTTTCATAAAAGAGGTGATTAACCATGAACATGAAATCAACGATTCTAATGATAGTAATGATTAGCAGTGTGGCTCTTCTTTTTTCTTGTGAAGCCCCTCAGACGCCAGGTCCTCAGATACCGTCTGATCCAGACCCTGGCCCGCAAACAGTGACTCCTGATAGCGGAACTGAACCCACACAGGAACTCAAGAAGTTCTCCACTAAACAGGAACTTCTGGAGTACATCAAGAACGCAGGGACACAGTCCGTTGATTCATACAGTGGAGGAAGAGGAGTGATGATGGAGTCTTCTATGGCATTGGATGGCGGTATGATGTCAGATGAAACAGTATCAGCTCCGACCTCTGCAGGTGAATTCTCTGAGACCAATGTCCAGGTCAAAGGAGTGGATGAAGCAGATATAGTCAAGAACGACGGTAAATACATCTATACTCTCTCGGGTCAGAATATCGTCATCGTCGACGCATTTCCAGCAGAGGATGCAGAGATAGTATTTGATGACGAGATCGACGGCTATCCACAGAACCTGTTCGTCAATGGAGATCGGATGGTCATCTTCGCGACAGATTCTGAAGAATTCCCTTACATAGCTGAATATGATTATATGCCAAGACCAAGATGGACCCAGGTCACACATGCATATGTATACGATATCTCAGACAGATCAGACCCTGAACTGGTCCAGGACTATACTCTCAGAGGATACTATACAGAGTCACGGATGATAGGGGACCATGTCTATTTCATAGTCAATGAAAATGTCTACTACCACCACTGGCTCGAGATGCCAGTGATCAGGGGAATCGACAGTGTCCTCGTCAGCCCTGAGATATATTATTTCGACAATCCAGAGGACAACTACAATTTCAACACAGTCGCATCATTCGATATCAATAAGGATGATGATATCAATGCAGAGACCTACCTGTTAGGATACTCGAACACGATATATGTCTCCCAAGACAATATCTATATCACATACCAGAAGAACTATCCCTGGTACTATGATACACAGAAAGACAGGTTCTTCGATGTGATCGTGCCTTTGCTTCCATCTAATATCAAGAGCAAGATCAAATCCATAGGCACTGATCCAGATAAATGGGATGAGATCTCAGCGATCCTAGAAGAGATGTATAATGATCTCTCATCTGGAGAACGGGAAGATCTTGTGGATGATATCGAAGATGCTGTGGAAGAATATGAAATAAAGAAAGAGGCTGAGCGGAGAAAGACAGTCATACATAAGATCGGGATAGATAATGGAGATATAGATTATGACACAAGAGGGGAAGTCCCAGGATATCTCCTGAACCAGTTCTCCCTTGACGAGAATGATGGATATCTCAGAGTCGCCACGACCACCTACATATGGAGAGGAGGCTCAGACATGTACAACAACGTATTTGTCCTGGACGATGACCTTGACATAGTAGGAGAGATCGAGGATATCGCTCCTGACGAGAAGATATATTCGACAAGATTCATCGGAGACAGGCTCTATATGGTGACTTTCAAGAACATCGATCCGTTCTTCGTGATAGACCTGTCTGATCCAAAAGATCCAGAGATACTCGGAAAACTGAAGATACCAGGCTACTCAGATTACCTCCACCCATATGATGAAGACCATATCATAGGTATCGGGAAAGAGACAGAAGGCAACCAATGGGGCGGAGTCTCAGTCGAAGGAGTGAAACTTGCGCTTTTTGATGTGTCAGATGTCGAGAACCCGAAACAACTCGACAAGTATGAGATCGGCGATTCGGGAACAGATTCAGAAGCTCTAAGGGACCACAAGGCATTCCTCTTCGATAAGGAAAAGAATCTGTTGGTGATACCTGTAAGGGAAGTAAGAGATGATAGATACTATGATGATAGAGTAGGGTATTATCGTCAGGATGTCTGGCAGGGAGCATATGTATTTTCCTTAACTCCTGAACGAGGATTCGATGTGCAGGGCAAGATAACGCATAGCGAAGGAAAAGAGCGATGGGATTACTATTATAGTTCGCCAAGCGCTGTAAGACGGGCCCTATACATGGACGATGTCTTGTATACTATATCTGCCACGACTATCAAGATGAATGAGCTTGATGATATCGACGAAGAGATCGGTGAGATCGACCTGCCATATGAAGAAAAGGATTATTACTCGTATCGGTATTATTGATCTTAGAGGAGTTTTTTCTTTTTTTTTTGTTTTTAAATTTATAATTTGATATGGTGTGTGTTTTCCGCTATAGATTTGAGAAATTGATTGTGTGGACCTTTTCTCAAATCACCCCACTTTTTTCCCTCGTGAGATGATCGGTTTTATGGTTTGTTCTAGTTCATTGATTCACTTCGTCAAAAAAGCGTTTTCCGCTATAGATTTGAGAAAAGGTCCACTATCCAAAACATTTATAAATAGATTTGGTATCCTCGAATCTCACGCGGGGATGCCGGAGTGGCCAAACGGGACAGGCTTAGGACCTGTTGGCTTAGTGCCTACGTGGGTTCGAGTCCTACTCCCCGCATATTTTTCTTAATGAATTTTTAGATATAGATTAAATATAGAAGAAAGAAATTTTAGATGTTGGTTTTTCCCTGGGAAAATGGAGGGAAAAACCTGGTGCTGAGGGTTTCGCTGTATTATCTGATAAGTATCTAATTATATCATAATCATTCTTTTCTCATAATCTATATATACAGGAGATTCTCTCAGGGTCTTTTATGGATGATTTTGAGTCAGAGCTTCAGGATGGCATGAACGAGTTCCTTAAGGGAAACTATCGGGCAGCAGTCAAATGCTTCAAGAAAGCGAATAAGATCAACTCGTTTGATGTGAGGTCATATATCAATATGGGCCTTGTTTATGCGGCTGCAGAAAAGCTGGATAAGGCGATCGCTATAGCAGAGAAAGGACTGACCATCGAGAATC
>JAUUYB010000079.1 GCA_030590605.1 Candidatus Woesearchaeota archaeon | reverse complement strand
CCAACAGATAGAGACGACCATGAAGATGATAGCGGATGGAGGGGACAAGCTGGTCGATCTAGCTGAAGGGACCAAGAAAGATGTAGATTCGCTCACTTTAGGAATCACTCAAGTAAAAGATGCCTCACAGGAATCTTCTAAATATGCAGTCGAGGCAAATGATGAAGCTAAGTCCGGAAGCGAATCCGCAATAAGAGCAGGGCAGAAGATCGATGCTATCACCAGGATATTTGATGCATCTACCAGAGACATGGAGGATCTAGGGCAAGAGATAGATGAGGTCAATCAGGTGGTTGAAGCCATCAATAACATATCTGATCAGACTAACCTGCTGGCTCTTAATGCGGCAATCGAGGCTGCACGTGCAGGAGATGCAGGGAAAGGATTCGCTATAGTCGCGGATGAGATCCGTAAACTTGCTGAAGAGAGCCAGAGCTCGACCAAGCGGATCGAAGGGATCATCACCAAATTTATCGGCAAGACCAGGCACACAGTCGAGGCGATGAAGCAGGGACGACAGAATGTCTCTTCTGGAAGCAAAGTTGTGAATGAGGCTCTTAGTGCGCTTCAGAATATCAGCTCTAAGATAGGAGGACTCACCTCCCAAATCGGGAGGATCAATGAATACACACAAAACCAGCTTGACAGCTCTATGAAGCTTAAGGAGTCTATATCTTCTGTGAATGAAGTCGTGAATGAATCTGCTCGAGGGACTAAAGAGGTCTCTGAGAGCCTGAGATCGACTACTGGTTCGATGGAAGAGATCACTAAGATATCATTAGATCTTTCTAAGGAAGCAGAGGCGCTCAAGAAACTTATAGATCGGTTCGAGATATAACTTGTGTGTGGCCAATATTGAGATCGATGAAAAAGTTACTGTTAAAAAACCTTTCCAAACTTTTTTAAAGTTAATGGTTTTAATTTTCTCGTCGAGAAAAGTATTAAATAGAAACATTTATATAATAGTTCTGCATTTTCTTTATAAATATATACTATACATCACTACAGTGATGAATGGTTCATATCACATGGGGGTGAAATGCATTGAATAATATGCATAAGATAGCCCTATACCAAGGTGATTCAATATGGCACAATTCGTAAAAAAATGCCCTGAATGCGGCGGAATCAATCTATTCCTCAACAAAGAGAAAGGCGAGATCATCTGCAAAGACTGTGGACTCGTAATAGAGGACAGGATGGTCGATTTCGGGCAGGAATGGCGAGAATTCGATTCTGACGGCGCAGAGAAGCGCAGGCGTACAGGCGCACCTATGACCTATACCCAATATGATCAGGGGCTAGGTACAGAAGTAGGACAGAAATCCGACCTATATGGGATGGACGTCAGAGACAGGAACAAATTCTTCAGGCTCAGGAAATGGCAGTATAGGATCTCTACAGCAATCGAAAGAAACCTTAAACTTGCACTCGCTGAACTCAAAAGAGCATCCTCATTCCTGAAATTACCTAAATCAGTCGAAGAAGAAGCAGCCCGTATCTATACCCTGGCAGTCCAGCGTGGACTTGTCAGAGGACGAAGCATGGAATCAGTCGTCGCAGGAGCGCTATACGCAGCCTGCAGGAGACACGAAGTTCCGCGTACCCTGGATGAGCTATCAGAAGCGTCAGGAATCGAGAAGAAAGAGATCGGAAGGACATATAGATTCGTAACAAGAGAGCTTGGTATCACGATATTGCCTTCAAATCCGAGTGATTATATAGCACGATTCGCATCTTCACTGACCCTGTCTGCAGAGACACAGTCGAAATCAGTCGAGATCCTAGAGAAAGCGCAGAAAGCAGAACTCACATCTGGTCGAGGTCCTACTGGGATCGCAGCAGCTGCACTCTATGTATCCGCGCTTCTTCATGGCGAGAAAAGGACGCAGAGAGAAGTCGCAGATGTCGCAGGTGTCACTGAAGTCACTATCAGGAATCGGTATAAAGAGCTTCTTGAAGAGCTTAATCTTGACAAGGACATAAAGAAGATCAAGAAGAAGAAATAGGTTCTTTGATTGTTTGATTCTTTTTTCTAATATTTATTTTTGTAATTCTCTATTTGTTTTCTCGTTTATTCCGGCAACAACAACACAGGGCTCGACGGCCATGCTACGCGTGTCCTACTCAGCACCCCGGAGGGGGCACAAAATGAGCATAGCTCATTTGTGCCAGAAAACCAAAGGGTTTTCTTGGCATCCCCCTGCCTCGCCTCGCCAATGTTGTTGCCTTCATAGTGATGGGAGATTGATGTTACTTGAATTTGTGGAAGAATAGTTGTTCGATTTTGTTATCTGTTATGATTATCCCTTCCTTCTTCAATAGCTTGATCTTGTTTTTCAGGCCACTCGCGAAACCGCCGAGCCTGCCGTCAGCGTTTATGACTCTGTGGCATGGGACTCTGGGCGAGAAAGGGTTCTTGTTCAGCGCCATCCCTACTGCTCTGTAAGCTTTCGTGTGGATTGCGTGAGCCAGGTCGCGATAGGAGGTCACTTTGCCTTTAGGGACCTTACTGCATGCGTCATACACTTTTTTTTGGAACGGTGTTGTCGATCTCATCCAATATCACCTGGAAATTCTCGTCTGATTGTTCTCCTTTGTAGGTCCTTGCATTTGATTGGAGGCGCTCGCGGTCTATCATTATGCCTTCCTCTGCCAGGAGATTCGATATGTAAGAGTTTGTCAGGTATTGACAGAACTGTGTGACATTCTTTGGCTTCAGAGAGACATGACAGCGCTCGAAATCTATCAGTACAGGCAGGTTCCCTTTCTTGACGATTATATGCTTGAAAGGATGGTGCATCTCTTCCTTATCCACTCTCATCAGGTCGAGAGCCCTCATCTGCTCTAGCATCCGTTTCAAGACCATCTTGATATCCTTCTTGTGCTTAGACAGTATGAAATCTTCGATCATCATGCCTTCTATGAACTTATATACGACGAAATCCGGAGATGCGTGGAGAAGGATAGGTCCGATATTGTTCTTATTTGCAGCCTTGAGCCATCTGCCTTCGATCTCTATCCTTCCGATAGCCTTGCTAACAGGATTCTTTACTTTTATAGCCACTTTCTGCTTCTTTTTCATGCCTGTGAAGATCAGACCCCGTTTTCCTCTAGAGAATCTCGAAATATCTGTGATGCCCAGTTTTTCAAGATCGTTCATGACTTCGTTCCTGTGGATGATATATACAAAAAGCTCCTCGTAGAAGAAACGTTTCCTCGCGATCTCCTCGGCCTCGAACATGTTCTCGATTATGATCTGATCCACTCTTTCCTTATCTGTATGTGAAGAGAATAATAAGAGAATCTTGCCATTGGTGTTAAGATAGTTGCCAGCAGTCCTTATGAAGCTGTCTATGGTCTCCCAACCTCTCTTCCCTCCGATCAGCGCCAGATCCTCGATCCCGTCGTGTCCCTTAGGCAGATAGGGAGGGTTGAATATGATAGTGTCAAATTTCTCTTTGACCTCAGAAAAAAGGTTGCTTTTCATGAAGCTGACGATGCCGTTCGGAATATTCTTCCGGCAGGATTCAATCGCTTCCCTGTCGATATCTACGCCAAGGACACTCGTTACATCCTTAGACAGTGCAGCTGTCTCTGCCTGTATACCTGAACCTGTCCCCATATCAAGGACTTTGCCTCTAGCGAACTTCTTTACAGTTCTTGCGAGCATGAATGAATCGTCAGAAGGTTCGTAGACAGCCATGGATTGTTTTGAGGTGTATTGTTTAATAAAAGTTTGGATAGATGTTAATTTTTTTTAAATGTACGCTCCTGCACCCCCTCACCAATGACGGCAGACGGTCATGCTTCGCACGCCCTACGGCCGACCTGCGTCAGTGATGGGGGTGCTTACGCTAAATCTATAGAATTAATAGTCACTTCTTATCTACTGCTGCGACATACTCTTTCACTCTTGCGACAATCGATTTCAGATAGAACCGTTCTATCTTCTCCTCAAATATCTCCTGAAGGCTCATGTTCTCTGTCAGACGATAGACGTTCTGGAACTTCTCGATCAGGAAAATGTCTTTAAGCCTGCGGATTTGACGCCTGACGTTTGAAGGAGTGATCCCTATGAGCTGAAGTCCGTGCTTCTCCCTGTTCTCTGCCACTTTCTTCTCAACCTCAGTCGCTGTCAGCCCTTTGCCCTCAAATATGACCTGGAATACGTCAACTATGACATCCCTTGAATCACCAGGCTGCAGGAGACCGATAGAAAGCATCAATCTCTTCAAGAGATCCCGTTTCTTCATGTCATATGGTCTCTCATATTTCCTGAGCGTGAGTTCGGCAAGAGGAGTATCCTTATGGACTTTCATGATTACAACTTTTAAGAAAAATCCCTTTTTATAGTTTGTTGTTGACTCCATAGATACGAAAACTTATAAAGATAAGTTAAATGAACAGGTACATGGAACTCAAGCAAGTCATCGTCGTCCGGACCGACCTGAAGCTGCCTAAAGGCAAGATGAGCGCTCAAGCCGCACATGCAGCAGTCGAAGCTGTCCTACGTTCAGACGAACATCTAGTCACGAATTGGCGGAAAGCAGGTATGAAGAAGGTAGTGCTGAAGGTCAAAGATGATAAGGAGCTCATACGATATTTTCAGGACGCTAAAGATAAAGGTCTGACTGCTGCGATGATCACTGATGCAGGCAGGACCATAGTCCTACCTGGGACAATGACCTGTATAGCGATAGGTCCTGATGATGAGGACAAGATAGATGAGATAACCGGCACCCTCACGATGATGGGATGACCGGCGGCTCGATATCTCCTGGATCCTCAAAAACGTCTTCTATACCAGTCTCATCTGGGTCTATAGGATTTGGTGTAGGTACAGGGTTATCAGGGGGCTGATCTGCTGGCATACATCCTATGATCGTCACCAGCAGAACGATAGCCAATATAGCAGTGTATGTTCTCATTTTTCACCTCTTATTCGGGCATCGGAGGAGGAGTGAGCTCCGGCCCATATAATCTACAAGCAGATAAGGTCTTCATCACGAAACCATATCCTAACTGCGTAAATGAATAATCTGTTGATATGCTTTTCCAGGATTGGTCTTTAGCATTCCAGATATGCATGCTGGCTACATCACAATCTCCCATCAGGTCAGTGAGGTATCCTCCGAGCATGTCTTCAGTGATCGGAACCATGTTCCATCCCTCTACGATATCGATATCTGAAGCGCTGACCGAGTGGTCGACTACTACACGCAGACTTGAGTCTTTCTTGGAATATACCCAGAATGCATTCTTCATAAGGTACTCCCGAAGACCTTTGCCGAGTATTTTCTCTGCCTCGTTCAGGCTGACGAATCTCTGTTCGTCCTTCAGCCAGACATATCCGATAAGTCTCTGTGTCGAGTCAAAGCGCTCGAACCTTACCAGTTTTCCTGGCAGGCTCACAAGGTTCCAACCTTTGTAGAGCTTTATTGTAAGCTTGTCCTCTGGCATAGGCGGAGGAGTCACTTTCGGTTCGATGATGAGATATGCTGAAGCAGTGTCCCGGACTGTCCTGTCCTGTCTGTCAGTCGCAGATACTGTGAAATGATATTTCCTTATAGACGGATGAGGCGTATAAGCAATCTCTGGTGTTCCTGTAGATCCACCGCTACCCCCACTTGAGGTTTTAGCATATTCTGCAGTCGGTTCTGAACTGACTTTCTCGTATACGACGTTGCCTGTGATGATGT
>JAUUYB010000083.1 GCA_030590605.1 Candidatus Woesearchaeota archaeon | reverse complement strand
TAAGGATCTGCTCTCTCTGACCACGGAGAATGCGGACAGAGGTATCTATACGACTTTCATAGGGATAGGTGTTGATTTCAACACAGAACTGATTGAGGAGATATCGGATGTCCAGGGAGCGAACTATTATTCTGTCCATTCAGCCAAGGATTTCATGACGCGTATGGATGAGGAGTTCGAGTTCATGGTGACCCCGTTGGTATTCGACCTCCTATTGAAGGTGGAATCCGATGCATTCGACATCGAAAAGGTTTACGGATCTCCGAGCGCTGAAGAGGCTACTGGAGAGATAATGAATGTGAAGACGCTGTTTCCTTCCAAGAGCGAAGACGGAGAGATCAAAGGGGGTATAGTCATCCTCAAGCTAAAGAAAGTTGGAGAAGGTGATAATCTCAGGGTGCTCACAAGCTATAAAGATAGGGGAGGTGTAGATGGGGGGGAGGTTGTCGCTATACCTCTACCTCAAGTCGAGCCTGATTATTATGACAATACCGGTATCCGGAAGGGAATTCTGCTGGCTAGGTATGTCAATGTGATGCGAAATTGGATCGATGATATGAGGGTTGAGGTTCCGCCTCAGGTTTCCTTCGATGAGTCTGGTATCATAATTCCTCCAGAGAAACAGGAATTGGGAAGATGGGAGCGCCAGTCCATGAAGTTGAAGATGACGACTGAATATCGGGCGATCATCAACAGGTTCAGTGAATATTTCTCGTCTGAAGCAGAAGCGATTGGCGACCTCACTTTAAGGAACGAGACAATCATGATGGACTCGATCTTAAGAACCTAGTCCCCCCGAAGGTGCAATTGATATTCTCTCTTTTGTAGTTTTCTGAATTAAATCAGATTACATATTCCTCAAGAAGAAAAACCGACTTTTTTCAGGTCTTTGATCAATTGTTCAAGACATGCTTCCATTTCTTTTTCGCTTTTTGTTCCGGTGCAGACCATTTTTCCATTGGAGAATAAGAGGAAGCTTGCGTGAAATGGTTTTTTCATTTTGTGTACTAACCCCGGAAATTGTTCTGGTTCATATTCGACATTCCGAAGTTTCATTGCTAACATATTCAGATTGAGATCAAATCCCAATTCTCCTGACCCGACCAGATTTTGGATTTTAAGCACTGGTTCAATTTTTATTTTGACCTTGACTTTTTTAAGGGATTCAATGACTTTGTGGATTGCTTTTTTTGCAGAAAGTATATCTCTTGCACCAGTACAGACAACCCTGCCTGATGAGAACAGCAGGGAAGAGGTTTTGGGTTCTTTTATCCTTAGGACTAACCCCGGGAATTGTTCTGGATTATATTCTACATTCGGTAATGTGGCCGCAATCTTCTCTAGATGTAATTTATGTTCTAGATCAGTGGTCACGACAAGATTTACTACCCTTATTTTTGCCATTTTAAACCTTTTTGAAGACTGTCAATTCAAAGTCTTTTTAAACAGAGAATTACTGCTAACGATAAAGGTTTCGGTTTTTTGCCCTAGATATGACTGTTTCCAAGGTTAATTTTGAATGGATGATCTAAACAGTATATCATCTATGTTTCTTCATCCATTCCCTGACTTTTCCGGCTGTCCCTCGGGCGTTGAAAGCCTCGAAGAACATGAGGGCTTCTGCGTACGCGCGTGCTTCGATCGCAGCTACTGTCCCGCTCCGAAGAGAATAAATCTTATCATAGAACTGCTTGATCGATTTCTTTCCGAAAGTCCCTATGATCTGTTCTTCAGTCTTAAGACCTTTTTTCTCTGCCTGCTCTTTGAATGTCTCAAGAGTCCAGTTTTTCATATCTTCCCATAGTTCCGGTTCGTAGACCTTAAGTATCTCGAATACGATATTCTGCCAGAACGTCCCGACATTCCCTTTGAGGAGGTCTCCGTGCGGGAACTCGCTCTTGATGAACTCTCTTGGTGTTCCGGTGATCCCGTGCTGTGCGATCTTGACTGTGAATCCTTTGTCCTTGAGCGCTTTTGCGATTGCTTTGGTCTGTTCGATGTCGATCGATACCTGCGCCTTGAGCTTGCCGTCCTTATCATAGATATTTCCATGTGTCGAACCATTCGCGATCGCGATGAGATGAGGTTTTACACCTGCCTCTGTGAGTGCGGTTATGAATGCTACTGCCTGTTCAGGAGTGGTGAGTATGAGTCCATCATCGTTTTTCCTGCCGATCTCTCCGACCTCTACTTCAAGTCCGAACTCATTTTCGCCCATGTTTTGGGTGATGAATTCTGCCATAGTCGTAGTCGCTTCGATATTCGGAGCGAGCTCTCCTGCAGGATCAGCCGCTTCGAAGTCAAAGAGGTGGCTCGCATCGATTGCATAGGTAGTGAATCCTGCTTCTATCTGAGCTTTCACGAGTTCCTTCGTGGCTTGTATATCCTCAGTATCACCTTTCTTGATCCCGATATGGTCTGCGTGCAAGGCCCAGATGTCATGACCGACCTCTTTTGAGATCTTCATGGTCTTCTCCGCATAATCTTTTGGAGTAAGCCCTGTGTATCCGCCTGATAGGTCGCATTCTGATCTCGCAAGTTCGAGTATGACCGCGGCATCCATGTCTTTCGCTGCGCGGAGTATACCATGGACTGTGCCGGGGACTATCCGCGTGTTGCATGCCATGACGATGCAATTCTCGTCGTGAAGAGCGTTGAAGATTGTCGATCCAGGAATAGGTTCAAATTTAGCCATTAGTATCACCTCAGTGTAGGTAATCCCAAATCAGCGCGGTATTTAAATATTATGCTAGTCTAGAATTAGTTGAGCTCCTTTAGACGGCGCTCGCAGTATTCCTTTAGTGTCAGATCCATATCATCAAGCTCTTCGATATGCATCTTATGCTTCTTATCGAGTGTCGCAAGCTGTTCCTTGTCGAATCCCTCAGTGATCATATCCGGCCATCTCTCAAGCACTGCTTCCTTTAGTGTCATATCAAGATTCGAAACTCCTTTCCAATAGTCTTGGACATCTTCGAGATATTCAGGGATATCGAATGATCTGCTTCCTGCGTCGTAGATAGTGCATCTCTCGAGCATGTGGGCGATGTCTTCATATTGGGACATCACGAATTCAGGTGCCATGATTGCGCCGGTCCTTAGAAGGTCGGTTCCTGGGATTCGGATCTTAAGGTCAGTCTTGCTGTCTGCAAGCCGGAATTTTCCTTCGAGGTATATGACTGCGATATTTTCTGTATTGCCTAGTATGTCATTTCTCTGTTCGATCATCTCATCTAGGATCTTCTCGATCTTATGGCAGCCGAAAGTGAAGAAGAAAATGTTCTTTGGGGTTATACCTTTCTCTTTCATCGCGTCAAGGACTACATTCAATCCTCCTTTGGCTGTAACCCCTGTCGCTACGACGTCGCCGATGAAGATTGAGGGGTTCTTAGGGAATATGAATTTTCTGTACTGATCTTCTTTGACTCCCCATCTGCCATCTTCGATATACCTCTGAGAGCTCATGAATGAGGTCGTATGCCGGTTCCATCCAAGAGCGGTGTGCATAGCTTCTCTTAGCCTGAAGTTGAGCCCGCCTCTGAGGAAGTTCACGATGCAGGAATCTTGCTCACTTATTTCTGATATATCGATAGGGAAATTGGTAAGTGCTTTTTCCATCGCTTTCTCCATCTTGTCAGTATAATCACACCCCAGCACTTCTGGTTTGTTGCAGATGTCCCTTGTCTCTGCGCTGGTGAAGATGAACCTCTTGACCTTGGTTGTTGGTCCTTCTGAAATTTCGTAGAAATGGTCGTTAATTCTTGTAAGTTGCATGGTTGTACCTCCGTGATGAAGTCGGGAATGTTGCAGATATTCCTTTCCTGGTAGAGTAATGGGTGACCCGGTTCACCGATTCCGATACACTGTGACAGGAGAGGTATGGGCTATGAATCCTGCTTCTTTTTTGAGGAGCGTCGGATGGTAATGTGGACCATAGACGACCAGTTTGCCTCGGAGCTCCCTATGGAGTTTTGGCTCGAGCTTTGTCATATGCTGGTCTGGGTTGATGAAGATAAGATCATAGGATGTCAGATCGTGCTGGAGAAAATCTCCATGGATTATTTCTGCAGAGAGCTTAAGTTTCTTTTTGATCCTTTTGGAGTGGTCGACAAGTTCTTTATCGCATTCTATCCCGGATGCTTTTGTGAAAAGTGAGGCTATCATAGCCACTTTTCCGTCTCCGCTCCCGAGATCGATGAAGCTCTTGAACTTATTCAGTTTGAGGGTCTGGAATAGGTGGAATATATCGTCCGCAGTCGAGATTCCCCAGTACCCTAGCTCAGTCTCTTTTAGTGGCAGTCTGCCTTCTGATAGCATCGTGTTATAAAGAGAGTCATATTCAGTCTTGATGATAAGGAAATCTTCTCGCATATCCTATAGTGTTTCAAAAACTGTTTATATACTTTTTGATAATACTTATATATTAGTGTTGACTATTGTACTTGATATGGGAAAATCCACATTCGTACTGACAGAGGACCTGCATATCCAGGACCCGCATGATGTATTCCTGAGCCTGTTCAACGCTTCGAATGACGAGATGATGTTGGTAGGTTCTATGAAGGATTTCATCAAACGAGGAATTATCCTGATTTTAGCAGTCGTGGGCTTGCGGGCGCTGTTTGAGAACTATTTGCCTGGCATAGTTGATGTAGTATCAGCTATCCTGATAGCGATTGCTTCTGTATTCTTCGTGACATACTTCGTTAAGACACTCATCCCTCTTGTCCTATCGATCAGGATATCATTGATCCTTAAGCTAGGGTCGGTCGTTGGTGTCTTGTTCATTATTGGTGTTCTCTTTGGTCTTGGGTAAGCTGCTGGGAGTGGCAGACATCTTCTGCGTGCTTGTCATCATGGTGATCTCATACTTACCCCATACGATAATCTCATTTGCTGCATGGTTTCTCATCCTGAAGGGTTTCATGTTCGCTATGATGAAGAACTTCATCAGCTGGCTTG
This sequence comes from Candidatus Woesearchaeota archaeon, assembly GCA_030590605.1. GTDB lineage: Archaea > Nanobdellota > Nanobdellia > Woesearchaeales > JAUUYB01 > JAUUYB01. The sequence goes on along the minus strand of JAUUYB010000083.1, from coordinate 580 downwards.
ATGTGGCTGCGGGTCTATACATCCTGCTTCTGGCTAAAGGCATTGGTCACTGGATACCGACACTCATTGTAGTGATATTTCTCGGTCAGAAAGGGCTGTTCAGTCTTGTTTGAGAGTCATTCATTGTAATTTGTTTTGTTCTTTCAGAAATAGTATAGAAAAAATAGTATCAATATTTTATTCCATAGGAACTTGACTCCAAAGAGTCCAGTCATTAGAAGGCGCATATGTGCCGTAGGTGAACATAGGAGGGGTAGTTCGCCCAAAGTATCCGTGGCTCATCTCACCCATGGTTGAAGGGCCGAATCTTATCGGTGCACTTGTCCTGTAGATCGGGCTTCCGAATGTCTTCCATGTCTCAGTCAGTTGCCTGTCAGCTCCGAATCGTGAGTTCTCTTCATGTGCCTCAGAGATGATTGTGCCAGCATACCCTTTTTTCTTGAGGTAGGTGATGGCATCCACTAGCGGCAGATTTCCTTGTCCAGCCGGGAGATGGTGATGCCCCCCTCCCATCGCGTCTACGAGGTGTATGTGGCCGATGATATTCTTGTCTGAGAGTTTTGCGATTTGTTCTTTGTAC
>JAUUYB010000109.1 GCA_030590605.1 Candidatus Woesearchaeota archaeon | reverse complement strand
GAACATCGGTTCCTTTATCGCTGTCGCTGTCGCATTGGTCATATTTGTCGCCCAGCAGGGGATCGGTATGGATCTGGTGTGGCTGGGATCGATCTTGATCATCATTCAGATAATATTCGGAAGTTTATTAGAACCGAAGATTGCAGGCAATAAATTGAAATTATCTCCTATCATCATCTTGCTTTCGTTGTTTTTCTGGGGTTGGATGTGGGGGATCATAGGTATGATCCTTGCAGTGCCCCTCACTTCGATAATAAAGATCGTTCTTGAGCATACGAAACTGAAGAAGTATGCAGTGTTCATGAATTGAAACACGTAATTTTTTTCTTTTCTCTTGGAAAGTAGAGTTAAAGTGTGATAACTGAAGTATAGTAAAGAGTATAATAATATATTTATAGGAGAGAACAAGTGGATTTCTTGGATGGAATCTCTAGAGTATTATATTGAATTCTTTGCATATAGGAGAATGACTATGAAAGGTGATACGAAATGAATAGATTGAATGTTAAAGATTATCCAATAGCTGAAATCGGAAGCACGAAGAACATAAGACCAGTAACAAAACCTACTGATACAAAGATGGGCGAGGTCATCCTTGAATTCTCTGATGATACTTCTGTCAAGGACTTTGGAAAACTGGGATTTGAGACCGAGAATAAAGGCGCATCCATGTGCCATACAGCAGTCTACAATTTCAAGCGTCTTGAAGAGATGGGGATTCCGACCATCTTCAAGGAGCAGGTAGCAGATAATGCTATCCTTGCACATTACGTACGGGTCATGGATCCTGATAAGATAGATCTTAGTAATATCAGGACAAACCGTCTTTTCCCTGTCGAGGTCATGACCAGAGATGTCATCACCGCAACCAGTTCTGCAGCAACAAGGCTACGAGAAGGGACTCTCCATTATGCCGCACTGGGGTTATCAGAGATGCCTACAGAATATCCAGTCTTTCTTCCAATGACCTTTGTGGATGGCAGCACTAAACTAAGGGGTTCTGATGAGTATCTTCCATGGGACCAGTTAAAAGAGCTTGCTTGTGCAACCACTGCTGAGATGAACCAAATCCAGAAATACATCCTTTTGACTACACAATTCGGTCAGAAGCGTGGCCAGGAGATCGGATTCATCGTATTCGATCACAAGGATGAATATGCCTATGATGATAAAGGAGGCCTCATGCTCGCTGATGTCCCTCTGGCTCTTGATGAGATCACAGGAGCGTTGGTCGGACCCTATTCAGATCTTGACGATTTCAGGAACGGGACATTTAAGGTGTTCCAGGCTGGAAAAGTACATGATGACGATGCATATGTCAACGGGTCAAAACAGCTTTTCCGGGACCATTACGATGCTATTATACCTGAATGGGGAATCGTTGTGAAGAAAGCTCTGGATAGCGGCGTCCCTAAGGATAAACTTCCAAGACCCCCAGAGATGAATGAAGAACTGATACATCTCGGCTCACAGATCTATCAGGCTCATTCAAACGCCTGGACAGGAGAGAAAAAGTTTGATGTCCTTCCTCTTGAAGAATGTGTTGCAGCATACAAGACATTTGCTCAAAACACTTATGAATTAAGATGAGACTGGAAAATATAATCGACAACCTGCATCGAGGCCATCACTTCTCGAAAGGAAGCATCGATCTGCTCAGGACCAAAGGATTCAAGAAGAAAGAATTCGAAAAGCTATACTTAGGACTTAAGCAGCCAAACGAATCTTTTGGAAAAAGGAGAGATAAGAACACCTGGATCGACACCATGCTTGATCGGGGAGATTCCGAAGAGATAACCACCGGGAGATACAACAGATATGTCCATAAGTTCAAAGACATAAGTTCTGAACAGGCCATCGTCAAGGGAAGGGTGCAGTTCGCTGTCGAATATATCATCAGTCTCAACGGTCTTCTTCAGGAAGACGAGACAGGAAAGACTTTTGTGGGTGATGAGTTCACAAGAGAGGATAAAGAGAAACTCAGGAGCATCTATAAGGATTTCAGGACAAGAGACTACATAGCAGCTAAAGTGATAGAGTCCAGGACCAACCATGACATCGTAGCTGCAAACACCTGGGTCACCATCCGGGGCCAGCAGTTAGGTCTTGATGAAAAGCTCCTGCGACGCATCATCCATTTCGGCAGGACTTCTTCAGACGTCAACACCAATGTGACCGGAAAGCTTTACATGAAAGCTTTTGGGGAGTGGACCTCTGCATTACATGACCTGGTTGATCTGATCCAGGAAAATGCTCAGAGTTATGAAAATATGACAGTGGTCGCTGAGACGCATGGACAGCCTGCCCAATTGACGACACTCGGCCATATCTATGCTAACTTTGCAGAACAGATCAAGCTGCACGCCAACCCTCTCTTTGAAGAAAAACCATTCACTCTTGATGGGAAGCTCGCTGGCGCTATCGGGACTGATGCTGATTTTGCTGCTTCATTTCCGGATATCGATCCGACACAGATGTATAAGCACCTGGTTGAGGATGTATTTGGCCTGAATTACACTGAACTTGGAAATGACCAGGATTGCACAAATGCATCCCTATGCAGGATGATGAATATCATGGCCGATGTCGGGATGGTCATCAAGAAAGCAGCGACTGATCAATGGATATATGCTTCAAAAAAAGTGGTGGCCAAGATGACGCAGGCCGGAGAGTCAGGTTCTTCAGCGATGCCCCAGAAAGCAAACCCCTTCCTCGCTGAAGGGTGCGAGGCTCTGATGGCCATCGTCGCTAGTCTCGTTAACCCGCTAAAAGAAGCGATGGTTGCATACCGCGGACAGGGTGACCTGAGACGGTCAATCACCAAGAGAGAAGGCTTTCATCCTATCATGCTTTCGACCATAGGAATCCGAAGAATAATCGAAGAGATGAAGAAATACGAACCTAATGTCCTAGGGATGGAAAGCGCGATCCAAATAGAAGGACCGAAGATAGCTTCTTCTGTAATCAATAACTATCTTCGTGTGCAGGGAGTAGAAGACGCTTATGATAGGATAAAGGAAGTGGTGATGAAACCTTATGTGTCAGTCGAGGACGTACAGACCTGCATACAAGACTTGCTCTCAAAAGGGAAATTGCAGCAAAAACATGCAGACTATGTCATAGGGATCATCTCAAGCGTATCTGGCAACGACAATCTTGTGACTGAAGCATATCAGGGAAGCGATCTCGCGATGCAAAGACTGAGAACGATAAATAGCGATGTCAACTCTCGCACTCCTCTTCTGGGAAGGGCTATACAACAGACAGAAAAGATGATATATAACGCAGAGAAGACAAGGGTGACATTATTTTTGAGATATGCTGCTTGACCCCTTTCTATAGGTTTCATTGCCATATAGTCACCATCCGAACAATTTATATATCCTCCAACATAGAAATCACACCATGGAACCAGTATCAGCCATAGAATCTCTCATCGGTCCTTTACACACGATAATAAGCATGATCCAGTTCCTCATCGGAGGAGTTTTTGGTATCTATCTCCTCATGCTTGTCTATAATTGGTTCAAGACAAGGAAGCTTTATGAGGAGATCAAGGTCATCAGGAAGGACATCCAGGAAGTAAAGTCGCTCCTGAAAAAGAAAACTAGAAAAAGGAAATAAGTATTTCTCTATAAAATGGACATATTTGAAGAAGAGATCAGGAAGATACTGAAAGCAGCAGGGATAGATGAGATAGAACTGCTTATCCCGCCTGACCCGAAGATGGGTGATTATGCTTTTCCTTGCTTCAAGCTGGGCAAGAATGATGCTGCAAAAGAGCTGAAAGAAAAGATTACCCTAACAGGACCTATCGAAAGCTCAGAAGTCAATGGCCCATATCTCAATTTCTATATATCTAAACAAGCATTGGCAGAACATGTACTCACCTCAGAGATCAAGTCAGATAAGAAAGATGAAAAAGTTATGGTCGAGTTCTCGCAGGCAAACACCCATAAGGCTTTCCATGTCGGGCATCTGAGAGGCACTTCACTTGGAGAATCACTATCAAGAATCCTTAAGAAAGCAGGCTACGAAGTGGTCCAGGCGAATTATCAGGGAGACACAGGAGCGCATGTAGCTAAATGGCTCTGGTGCTACACCAATTTCCATGAAGGAGAACAACCTCCAAAGGAGAACCCGGAAGCATGGATCGCTGAGATATATGTCGAAGCAGTGAAGAAGGTAGAAAAGAACCCCGATTTCCAGGGAGATATCGATAAGGTCAACAAGTCTCTCGAAGACAGATCAGATAAGGACATAGTAGACCTATGGGAAAGATCAAGGAAATGGAGCCTTGACTCTCTGGAACTCATCTATCAGACTCTTGATGTGCATTTCGATGAGTATTTCTTTGAAGGAGCAGTAGAAGAACGTGCAAAAGATATCTCAAAAGACCT
>JAUUYB010000001.1 GCA_030590605.1 Candidatus Woesearchaeota archaeon | reverse complement strand
CTAGCCAGGTTATACTATGTCCCCTTGCTATCTGAAGGATTATCTGCCCATTTTTAAAATTATTGTTTATAAAAACTTAAATAAGCATAAGCCTAGGAATCAGATATGGTCCTGCCTTCCAAGACGAACCCAGTCCATCGTCCTGTCTATCATCCAACTACGCCTCACAAACCAGTCCATACCCCTATCCATAAACCCGCCTCGCATCCGCCCCACAAACCATCCCACCCTACCTCGACAACTCCCAAAAAACCAGTCCCTCCCCAGTCTAAGTTGAGGGATTTCTTCTACAAACAATGGAAGAAATACAGGATCAAAATACTTGTCCTTATCATACTCATCTTATCCTGGTTCATATTCCGCGCTTTGATCCTCGAATTCATCCAACAATATCCTCTTCTTTGGGGAGCATACTCCCATGTCCAGACGCAGATCATCAGCAAGACACTGCTCGGACTGTTCTATTACTCTTTCCTCAGCTCATTATTCTTCATATTCCTGCCTATAGAGCTCATATTCTTATTCTATTCCACATTAGATCATCCGACTTACGCAGTCGTCTTAATAGTAATAATCGGGAACCTCTTCGGCCTGATCTTCAACTATATCACAGGAAGGATCCTCGGGAAAAGCATCCTCAGGTATTTCATGAAGAACAAATTCGAAACATTCCATAAACTCGTCCTCAAATATGGAGGGTTGATATTATTCTTAGGCAATGTAGTCATCTTTCCGATAGAACCTGCTTCACTCGTATACGGAGCAGCAAGATACCCATTCAGGAAATTTTTATGGTACTCTCTCTCAGGCAAGATCCTCAAGTTCCTCTTGCTCATCTTTGGAAAAACATATCTTGTCGCCAGATTCTTCGGCTAGAATTCGATCTCATCCCCTACTTTCACACCTTGTTCATGGATGGTAGACGATCTTAGCTCAATCACATATTGAGCAGTCTTAGCAGGAGAATAATAACTGAAAGGCCTGAAACCTTCCTTCATCTCAACAACTTTTCGCTTTGAATCAAGCCAGAGGACATCTATAGGTGTGAACACGAACATCATATGCAAAGGGATCTTCCGCATAGAAGAGAATGTAAACACAAGAGGAGTCGTCACATTCCTCTGGAACATCAGCCCGAGGGCCTTAGACCAGAGAGTCGAGCATATCTTTTCACCATCTGTTATCACTTTGTCTCGGGTCTTATTGACAATCATCCTATCTACGTTCATTAAGGGATATAATAAGGTTTTCATCAGCTAAGCAGAAAATGCTTCCCATTTTGGGTACGTTGGACCTCAATCATACATCGATAGAGTTCTCCGATTCTCCAAATGAACCCAAAATGGCATATTTCTGTACATTTTCTGATTAGCTGATACAAATAGAAACTTTTAAATACGTTCTCCGCCCTTTTTCGACCTGAAGGGATATGGGTTTTTTCAGTAATACCTTGAAACTACTTCAAGGGAAAAAAGAGGGGTTCATAAGCAAGGATTGGGTCTATAGGACTGATTCTGAGATAATTGGAGCTCCAATCACATGCACCTTCGAAAACAAACACTACGTGATATTCGGCACAAAAGACGGGAGACTAGTCCTCCTTAACGATAATTCTGATGTCATATGGATATATACCATCAAGAACTCTGCAACAGAGACTGAAAAGATATTCCTCGAAAACGAGGCAGCGACCGGGATCATGGCGTCTCCTGCCGTCTACCACCCTTCTAACAGTGAGAAACCACTTATCCTTTTCGGCTCAGATGACTGCCATCTCTACTGCCTTGACTTCAGCGGTAAGATGAAATGGCGTTTCAAGACGAGAAATGTTGTCCGAACTACCCCCCTCATCTGGGATATCAATAGGAACTATGAGAACGAGATCATATTCGGTTCGACAGACGGAAGCCTTTATGTCCTAGATAGGAAAGGGAACAAACTGGGGGAGTTCAAGGCAAGATCAGGCATCGAATCATCTCCTGGAATCATGCCCACACACGATGTCATCCTCTTCGGTTCAAATGATGGATACATATATGCGCTCAACAAAGAACTAGACCCACTCTGGGAATACAAGACAGGAGGAAAGATCACTGCCAGACCCGCAGTCGCTGATATCACAAGAGACGGGCTGCTTGAAGTATTGGTAGGATCAGAAGATGGCAACCTATATGTATTCGATGAAGACGGTGCGCTCAAATGGACTTTCAAGACAGAAGGAAGTATATCCTCTGAAGCCACTGTCGCTGACATCAACAACGATGGCAGGCTCGAGATCCTTTTCGGATGCTCAGATGACAAAGTCTACTGCCTCTCCTACAACGGGAACAAGATATGGGATTTTGAGGCAGATTTCTGGATAGTAAGCTCTCCCATCGTAATGGACATCAACAAGGACGGCAAGATGGAAGTCGTTGTCGGATCCTATGATTCAACCCTCTACATACTTGATGCAGAAGGGATATATGACCTGAATTACATGCCAGGAATCGCTTCTGTCACACAACAGACAGGGCATTATAATGAAGTCATCTCGAGTCAAGTGGGTGATTTCTCTGCGAAAAAAATATTTGAGGTCAAGACAGAAGGTATGGTGATCGGAGCAGATTCCCAAGATGATTCAATAATCATCGGAACAAAAAATGGAAAGATCGAGAAATTTACATATGCGAAGTGAGAAACATGACTGAAACCATAATCAATGAAAAATCAGAGATCAAACGTGTGTCGACCTATATCGACGGGGTCGATGACAAACTGCAAGGTGGAATCCCCCTCGGGCACATCACCCTCATCGCAGGTGCAGCAGGGACAATGAAATCTTCCATCTGCTTCAATCTCCTCTATAATGAAGCATTAGCAGGAAAGATCGGCCTCTATATCTCTCTCGAACAGACCTATACCTCCCTCATCAACCATATGATCAACATGGATTTCGATATGTCAAAAGTGAACATCGTGGTCATTTCAGACATCGCGAAACTAAAAGAACAGATACAAGTGATCAAGAACCTAGGTAAAGGCGCACTCATAATCACTGATCTCTCCGCACTTCGGAAACAAGTCGTCGGGACTGATATGAACCCTACAGGAGACTGGCTCAATGTCATCAAGAACATCGCGAAGAATGTAAGGGAACAGGCAGGACTCGACCATTTCGTCCTCGACTCGCTCTCTGCGCTCTATGCACTGTCAAACTTCAAGGATGTACGAGTCAAACTATTCCATATCTTCGAGTTCTTCAGGGATATGGATATCACTTCGTTCCTGATCTCAGAGATGCCGCTTGACTCATCAAGATATTCGGAATATGGAGTCGAAGAATACCTCTCTGACGGCATCATCTCCCTCCAGCTCACACACAGAGACAGAAAAGAAGCGACAGAGGCAACCATAGTAAAGATGAGAGCCACAAACTGCAACAGAGACGTGTTCATCCTGAAGAAAGACCCTCAAGGATTCCATGCACTCTCCAAGATAATATGAAGAAACTACCGGAAAACCATGATGTAGAGCTTGGGAGGACCTATCTCTACGAAGAAGATAAGCCCTTGAATAGTTTCCAGGTCTTTTTCAATACTGTCTCAGATGAAGTCAACGGATTACTCATCACCAGGACGAACCCCAGCGTCCTTAAGAAGACCTTCCCTGATATGCACCATAACATCAAGATATATTGGCTTACTGATATCGAATCTACAGAACCTTCGATCGACCCTACAGAGATCGAGCAGCTTGACGCCACCATAACCGGATTCGTCAACTCAAGCCTCAAGAACAATACAGAAAGCATCATACTTCTCGACGGGATGGAATACATAATCTCCAGGAACTCGTTCAACCAGACCCTCCAGCTCATACACCACATAAAAGATTTCGTCTCGATGTACAACACGCTGCTTATCATACCAGTCAGCCCTAACGCAATAGATATAAAAGAACTCAAGCAACTCGAAAGAGAACTCGAGATCATCAAATTCGTGTGAATTTTCTAAGTCATCAATTGAAGGAACCAAGGAGCCAGCTTAACGAATACATAGATGTTCCATGCTATATGAGTCGAACCGAATATGAATACCTTGACAAAATTCGATCCTGTAAAATAATAACCTGGCAGGATGATCGCGTCATATATCAAGGTGAGCGTAATACCCAATACTGTTATATCGACTCCCTGAAAGATACTTGCCAAGAATCCTACCACTGCAAGGGCGAAAAAAGAGATAATGAGACCTAACTTGAACTTCATTATGAACAGCTCTGAAATCGCAAGCGAAAGAACACCCACCATTATCCCTATCGTAGGAGAATAGACACTCGCGGTAAGGATCGTAGCCATCATGATCAATTCAAATCCAACCGTGAAAGGCATGAATCTGTTCAAAGAGTCTGTCAATATACCAAGAGCCATCAGAAGCAGGATGAAGAAAATCATCTTTATGTTCTTCAAGAGGAAGAGTGAGAGCAAAGTCAAAAGGAAAATTATCAAGATGCCGATTATCATATAGAACATGGTCGAGAGATTCTTCTTATACAGGATGTATCTCAGATATGAACTAAATGTCCTTGGAACTTTCATAGAATAAGGGGGGTGCTGTTCAGTATAATAAGATTACTCTAGGTGATCCTGATTATTGAGGAGATGTACTACATGGTCCTTGTCTTCTGTCATCTCGATTATTGTGAGCGCGGTGTTGCCATGTTTTTCGATCTCTTCTATCTTTTCGACAGGAAAATCATGGATTATTGATATGAGAACCTTGATGACTCCCCCATGACAGACAATCAAGACAGTCTTATCAGGATGTTTTTCATATGCCTCATCGAGGGTGCGTTTAATCCTTTCTCTCATCTCAACATTCGATTCAACATCATCTGGCAGATTGTCCCAATCGACAGCCTCATATGGTTTGCCTACGTATTCTCTGAAATCCCTTTCACGCAGGTCTTTTGTGAGAATGACCGATGTCTTTGGGTGATATTTGGTTATTTCTGCTGTGGTATCTGATGCACGCTTAAGATCGCTAGAATAGATGACATCGATATGCTCATCCTTTATGGACTCTGCAAGCTTCTTGGCTTGAGCTATGCCAGTCTCTGTGAGTTTTCCTGGAGCCTGACCCTGAAGAATCCTGTTTATGTTATCTACAGTCTGTCCGTGACGGGTGATCATTAGTCTCATGAGAAAAAAATGGGTATTATGATAGTAATAAATCTTTCTTATTATTGCTGCATACGAAAACACAAAGAAAACACTGTTGTGTTTTCTTGTGCATGAAAATCTATGATTTTCCTAGCAACAACTCTGGCACGGACGGCCATGCTGGTGCATGTCCTATTCCGCCTAGCAAAACCCCCTACTATGTAGGGGAACTTGCTATGCTCCATCCGGCCAATGTTGTTTTCTCCTTCGGAGAAGGGAGTAAAAAAAAGGAAAAAATGGTTCAGTACCTGTAATGACCTGGCTTGTATGGACCATCGACTTTCACACCGATGTACTTCGCCTGTTTATCTGACAAAGTAGTTAGTGAGACTCCTAGCTTTCCGAGATGGAGCCTAGCGACTTCCTCATCGAGCTCTTTTGGCAGCATGAACACACCAAGCTCATAGTCCTTGGTCCATAACTCAATCTGGGCGAGCGTCTGGTTCGTGAAGGAACTGCTCATGACGAAACTAGGGTGGCCGGTCGCACAACCAAGGTTAACCAACCTGCCTTCTGCGAGCATGAAGATGCTGTGGCCATCAGGGAAATCATAGCGATCCACCTGCGGCTTGATGTTCATCTTCTTGATACCTTCCATCTTGTCCAGCTTCTCTACCTGGATCTCGTTGTCGAAGTGACCGATGTTACAGACGATCGCCTGATCCTTCATCCTTTTCATATGATCGACAGTGATCACTTCGCAGTTCCCTGTGGCTGTTACATAGATGTTGCCTTCATCAAGTGCCTCTTCCAGGGTCTTCACCTCAAACCCTTCCATCGTCGCCTGCAAAGCACAGATAGGGTCTATCTCTGTCACTATTATCCTCGCCCCATAACCTTTCATGGACTGGGTGCATCCTTTTCCGACATCACCATACCCGCATACTACGACGACCTTGCCTGCGACCATCACATCAGTCGCCCGCTTGATGCCATCTGCGAGGCTCTCTCTGCAACCGTAGAGGTTGTCGAACTTCGATTTCGTCACGGAATCGTTCACGTTGATCGCTGGGAAGAGGAGTTCCTTATCTTCGAGCATCTGATATAGCCTGTGGACTCCGGTCGTGGTCTCCTCAGAGACTCCTTTGATCTCTTTTGCGACTTTTGTCCAACGTGATGAATCCTCTTTGTGGATCTCTTCAAGTATCTTCATAAGCTCCCTGAAATCTTCTCCTTCATCACTGTAGTCTTTCTTCAGGATCGATGGATCTTTTTCTATCTCTACTCCTTTATGGACCATAAGAGTGGCGTCTCCACCGTCGTCAACTATCAGATTCGGCCCTTTTCCATCACCGAAATCAAGAGCTTTTCTCGCGCACCACCAATATTCCTTCAGATCCTCTCCTTTCCAGGCGAATACCGGGATACCCTCTTTTGCGATCGCAGCTGCAGCGTGATCCTGAGTCGAAAATATGTTACACGATGCCCACCTGACGTCGGCGCCGAGATCTACCAGAGTCTCTATCAGGACTGCGGTCTGGATGGTCATATGCAAGCTGCCTGTGATCCTTGCACCTTTAAGCGGCTTGTCAGCTGAATATTTTTTCCGGATAGCCATCAGTCCTGGCATTTCCTGTTCAGCAATATCAATCTCTTTCCTGCCGAATCCGGCAAGAGACATATCTGCTACTTTGTAATCTTCCATAAATACACCTCGTATCGTCAATAAAGTGTTGAATTCGGGACATTTTATATACTTTTTCTCTATTTTTATTTAATATGTCTATGATTATTTGATATATATAGACATATATCGAAAAGTTTAAATACTTCTTGGACAAAGAAAAAAACATCCTGATCATAGCTCCTTGATTTATTTCATCCCCCAATGAAATATTCGTTAATTCTTCTCAAGGAGCCATTTTTTTCATGACCGCGACAATAGACGACAAGGACCAAAGAATCATCGATGCTCTCAGGGAGAATTCCCGTATGGCAATCAGGGACATCGCGAAGAAGACAGGCATACGTCCATCCACAGTCCATCAAAGGATGCAGAGGATGGTGAAGACAGGAGTCATAGAAAGATTTACAGTCAAACTCGATAATAGGGCGGTGGAAGAACATTTCATCGTCTTCATGTTCGTCACCACATCCGCGAATCTACCCCCCTCCTTCTTTGAAGACAAACATATCAAGGAAGCATTCGGAGTCACTGGAGAATATGACCTCCTAATCAAGCTTAAGTTCAGGGATATCGAGGAATTCAACGATTATCTCATCACACTCAGAAAAAGGAAGGAAATCGTCAAGACCATCACTACTGTCAGCACGATCAACCTGAAAGAAGATATCTAAAGTTTCTCGAAACTGGCCTTTATATGGCGTTTCATGTCAGGACCCATGAACGCACCTATCTGCGAGACAATCATCGAACCCATGATAGAACCCATCTTCCCTGCTTTCTCGACAGAATATCCTTTAATTAGGCTGTAGAGGAAACCTGCAGCGTAGAGGTCACCTGCTCCTGTCGTGTCAATCGCTTTTACCGCAGTCGTCTTTATCTGGGTTATGCCTTCAGGAGTCTTTATGATCGACCCTATCGGGCCACGCTTAACTACCACCATATCTGCATCTACTGATTTAGCAGCCTCTTCTGCTCCAAAACCAGTAAATGCTCTCGCTTCTAAAGCGTTCATGAAAAGGAGATCTATGTGTTTGGAAACTACCTCTTTTAGGAGGTCCTTGTTCCTTGATACCAGTTGAGGATCAGCAATATCCATAGCAACCTTGACATCATTATCTTTTGCTACTTTTATTGCATGCATGACTGCATCGTGGACAGATTCAAGCTCATAACCAGTGAAATAGAACCACTTGCTCTTCTTTATATCCTCGTCAATGAGGGATGCCTTGTCCAGGTTGATTGCAGCTCCAAGATGCACTCCGAAAGTACGCTCTGCGTCTGGAGTGACGAAATTAAGGACTTTTCCGGTACGGGAGCTGTTGCATCTGACTAATTGGGAGGTGATACCTTCCTTAGTGATGATCTCCTCGTACATATCGCCGTATTCTCCCCTTCCGACCTGTCCTGCGAGTATGCATCTGCCTCCTAGGGCACTGATACCTAATAAAGTGTTTGTAGTCGCACCTGCAGGGACGATCTTTGTCGGTTCATGAGAATCCATGATCCTATGAGCCTGATCCTCCTCAAGGAGATGCATGATGCCTTTCTTCAGCTCATGCTTCTCTAAATGGTGGTCTTCTGCTTCTATAATGAGATCCATCAGAGTGTTTCCGATACCGAATACGTCGTAGAGCTTTATCATCTGAATAGTGTATCTGTGCTCCTTATTATAGTTTATTGCATGATATATAGTAGATAAGGTAAAAAGATAAAAATGATTACACGAATCATAACCTGTTCAGAAGTTCTTCGAGGTGAATATGTCAGAACCTCCGTTTAATACCCCTTTATGAATAAAGAAAGGATGCATGTAAAAATGAGACGAGATAAGCAGCCGATAAACATTATTGAAGTGAAAACAGATAGATTTATAAATGGAATAGATTCGCCATTACTAAGTAATAACATGGTAGATATCTGCCGACGTATGAGAATGACAAATCAAACATCAGGAACAACGATTGAAGACCTTTTAGCTAATCACTCCTATGACTCCCTTCTAAAACTAACCCATGAGGAAGAGGAACAAAAACTCCCCACACTCAAAAGGATCAACAACTATATCGAAGTCATATATTCATCTATTAAACATTCAATCTACCACCTTGATGAGATCGAAAAGGATATCCAGCGACTCAATGAACGAAGTGAGATACTAAGAGACGACAAGATCTATGATCTCACCCAGTATTGCATCAGGAATCCAGAAGACAAAGATGCAGAGTATGAGATGCTTGAACTGCACTGCATATCAGAAGGCCAGGAAAGGAATATTTCACAAGAACTATCTGCCCTTAAGGATACAAAGTTTGCTCTGATCGGAAATATTTACCAAACCCAGACTATTCAAAAGCTTGTTGAAACAATGGAGAAACTCCTAGGATTCACAATCACTGATGAAAAAACATACACCCACATCCTCAGCGACGCTATCAAAGGAACACTACATCAGACCCGGCAGAACCTGGAGGAACTTTCAAACCTCCAAGAAGAGAAGAAACATTATTTCGACCAGGCATCTAATTGCAGGTTCACATGTTGATACCATAGGCATCTCTCATAAAGAATTTGAATTCTGATAAAACCCTTGGACTGCTTTCCAAATATACCTTATATTCGTCATACGCGTGCATCAATTCCTTTGCAGGAAGCTGAAAATGCTTGACTAATCTCAATGCCTCCTGGATATGTTTCGGATTATGGGCGCCTGCTTCTATTTTTACCAGGACATAATACCTGAATTTCAGCATGAAAATATTGAGGTTCTTGAAATTATAGGAATGAAGTATCGAAGTCTTGAACTTATCTATCTTCAGGGAATGATCGAACATATCCTCATTCATTATCACAGACTGGAAACGCTCAGGCGTCCCATACTGGATCTCAATCCCATTCTGCTCTGAATATAAATTGATGAAATCTACTACCCCTTTAGGTGGATTCTCTAGGAATACGAGATCAATATCTTCAGTATGATGGTCAATATCGTAGAAGGTTAGTACACATCCTCCGATCACTGCGATGTTGAATTTCGTATCAAGGAAATTATCGAAAGAAATCAAGAACTTTCCCAACATCTCCTTCGTTACTGACATGAGTACAACCAAAACCAGACAGTATTTAAGATTTATTGTAGGGTATCACCCATTATGGAGGAAAATTCTTCCTGGAAACGTTTCACAACTTCAGGATCTCTCAACACCACGATGTTCTCATCATTTCGGTTGTTCGCGTTCCTGGAGAAATTGTATGAGCCTGTCCAGACAATCTTGCCATCGATGATGACGAACTTGTGATGCATCATGGCTTTGTTATTGTCTATGAGGATATCGATCCCTGCTTCCTTCAGGCGCCCGTATTCTGATCCTTTGACATTCCTCTGGCGGCTCTCGATCATCACTGTGACCTTGATACCCCTTTGTTTTGCGCGGATGAGTGCATCACCTACTGAATCCAATGTGAAAGAGAAAATGGCCATCTCTATGGATTCATTTGCGCCATCTATCAGTTCCACCAGGCGGCTCTCTCCACCGAATGTCTTGCAATCATCAGGGCAGAAATATGTTTCTGTCAATAGACCATTCAGCAGTACTTTGTAATTATGGGTCCTAGAACCCTTACCAAATTCTCCCCGCCATAATTCTTCGAACTCATCCTGGAATTCCTTGGCGAGGTACTTTGATCTTATTACTACTACGTTATTATTGTTTTTCTGATCCCCATTATATGTCGGGTTGAAGCTCCCTGTCCATACCACCTTCTCATCGAATATGCAGAACTTGTTGTGAGAGAGACGGTTTCCGTCATCGTATCGTACGAAGGATAGATGTCCTGCTTCTTCCAGCTCTTCCTGATTAGTATTGTCTATCACCACCCTTGCCTGCCTTGATTCGAGGGCGTCGATCAATTCTGGGATGTCAAGGTCGAAGAATGCGCAATCGACAGATCCAGAGTCCATGATAAGTCCTATCAGCCTTTCGCTGCAATTATCAACAGGGCAGAAGAACGCCTCAATCTCTCCATCTTCTTCAGGGAGTTCATCTATCAGCTCATCGATCGTGATGATCGAACCAGTAATCTTTATCTCATCACATCCTGTGAGCAAGAGGGCGCAGATGAGGAAAATAAGATATCTCATCTATCCATCATCCTACCCCTCATTTAAGAAGATTGCTATGTGCCGTCGCTAAATTATGCTTGTTTTTCGAAAATCCAATAAATTCTTAAATGTTGTTACTACTCTAGGGTGCTATAAAATCGAAACCTTTATATATTTGTGGTACTACTCCATAGTTAACATAACAGAAAAGAGGAGTTCTTCATAATCACGATCTATCACCTCTTTTTCCCAGCAAGCCATTCGCAAGAATGGTTTGCCTGGGTTTTTTCACCATCACCTCTTTTTCCCAGCGAGCATCTCCGGAAACGGGGATGCTTGCCGGGTTTTTTTCATATTTTTTATTGGAAGTTCTGTTAAGAATCTAGAATATGATCAATGCTGATTGCGTACCAAAAAATAACTATTTCTTACGCGGAAATATCAATGCAAAAGTAAATACAACCCCTGTCAAGAAACCGATGAAGAATACAAGAGTGGTCATGAGATTAAAATCTAAACTCCTTCCCTGCTGATATTCCTTCCCCAGATATACATCAAAATTTGACAGCTCAAGAGCGTACTCAGCATATAGGAGAGACGAATACTTATCATATTCCTTCAAGTTCTTCGCATATTCGTAATAGCTATACCCCACTATCGGAAACATATCCTTTTCGATAGCATCTGCGATCACCTGCTCGGCAACTTCCACTTTCAGATCTATAAGATTATCAAGGTTATCCGGATTAATACTCACTGCATTCAGTATTAGGTCTGCCTCTGCTTTAGCCTTAGATGCCTTGAACAAACATAATGCGTAATTACCTTCATCATAATCTTTTTTAGCAAGGTTAATCTCTGTTAAAGTATCTGATAAAGTGCCTGGAATATATGCAGTAGAATAATGATACCTTTCCTGAGCCTCATCAATCTTCGCAAGACATGACCTTTCCAAGACATCCTTATCAAGTTCCAAGACCTTTCCTTCTGTACCAAAAAATCCTGCCCAAAGGCGAGCGCTTGTAAGTCTCTCGGTCGCATAGGCAAGCTCGTTATGCGGCAATTCCCCTTCTTCAAGCCTCTCAAAAGTCTTATTGATATTCTGACGGGCTTCAATAAGACGCTCCTTCACTATCATATATGCTTCGAGATCAGTAATAGTCCTAAGCGCTTTTTGTTCTACGTGTGACTCGAAAACATCAATCTCTTCTTCAATCTCTTCTGCCATAATCAAAAGCTCTTCAGATGATCTATTCTCTGTCATGAGCTGAAGACGTCTGTAAGCGAGTCCTGCTCCGAAGCAATGCGATGCAGCTGCAAAGTGTTCTCCTTTAGCATACGCAATCTCTCCTTTATTCGTAAGGTTCTCAGCAGTCAATAACAATTCGTCAAAGGCTGATAACTCCTCAGTATGTATAAGAGAGCTTGTCTCTTTAGCCCTACCGCAAAGCTCATCAGCCAATCTTGTCATGACTTCCTGATACTCAGGGGATATCGTAATGTTCTTTTTACCGTACACCTTTCTCCTGCCAGTGAATTCCTCCATCGCATCATCGAGTGTGGCTACAGATATCACACTGAAATCTTCATCAAATGTCTCATTTAGTGACATCTCCTCTGCAGGGATAAGCACTTTAGTTATCCCGAACTTGTTGGCTGCTGATATCTTCTCTGAAACACCGCCTACAGAACCGATTATCCCCCCAGAATTGATAGTCCCGGTGAGAGCGATACTTTCATCATAATCAAGTCCAAGAAGCAAGCTCGCAGTGAGAACAGATGTCGCAGCGCCCGCAGATGGCCCCCCTATGATCGGAGAATCAGACCGGATAGTATAGAAAAAATCGTACTTTGAACAATCAATATCTATGTAGTTGCATGCGATATCCTTCGCAAACCTTGTCGATATCTGCGTGTCTATCTTAGTAAGAGGGAAACTCTCAATAAATACCCTCCCCTGCCCTGGCTTCACCTCAAGATATAAGTCTGCAGTAGTTCCAACAAGTGTCCCATTAGCATTCTCTGATACTGCAAGAAGGGTAATACTTCCATCCTGTGCAGATACGATAGAGAAGAGCAGAGCTACCCATAAGAAGCAGATCATACCAATCCGTCTCAAGTCCCCCATGAATCAAGAGAAATCATTCATCGTTTATATGAATTGCCTATTGAAAATCTCGCACAGAGATTTTTATGGGGTTAGGACGAACATATCAGTTAGGGAAAGTTTCCGTTATTTTTTCTTAGCCGCTTTCTTGACTGTCTTCTTCACTGTTTTCTTAGAAAAAGTCTTCTTTGCTGCAGGTGTTATCGGAGTCTTGTCCACCTTGCCTTCAATGATTTTCATCATAGTCTTGCACTTTGGATAATTATCGCATCCGAGGAACTGACCATAAAAACTTTTCTTGAGCACCATCTTACCCTTCCCACAAGTCGGACAAACCATCCCTTCCTCAGGGTATGACTCCGCACTTCCATTCGCTTCTATCTTTTCAGGGCAATCAGGATTTATACAGAACTCTTGGGGCCCTTTCCGGGGAGCCCTCACTATCACTATAGGATATCCACAGGTCTCACAAACCTTGCCTGCAGGCTTGATCGTGCCAGTCTTAGGAAGATTGAATGTAGTCTTACAATCAGGATAGTTATTGCAGGCGAGGAACCTTCCGAATTTGCCCTTTCTTATCGTGAGGATTCCATCTTTACATTTTTTGCATTTTCCTACTTCAGTCGCAAGTTTCGTTGCAGCCTGATTCGCTTCAGCAAGATGCTTCCCTATATTTTTCTCATGTTTCTTGAATTTGTCAACTATTGCTGCGAGAACTTCTTTCGACCTGTCGAGGACCTGTTTTCCAGTAAGATTCTTCTCACGTATACTCTTCATCTCTGCTTCGAATTCTCTGGTCAGTTCTTCATCCAGGATTTCAGGACAATACTTCCCAAGGACATCTGTTGTTATTATACCCAATTCTGTCGCTTCAATATTCTGGTCTCCAACAACATATCCTCTTGTGAACAATGTATCGACAATCGCTGCCCGGGTGGCCTTTGTCCCCAACCCTTTCTTCTCAAGTGCATGGATTATAGATGATTGAGTATACCTGTTCGGAGGTTTTGTTTCCCTCGAATGCTCAGTTATCTTCTTCACATCAACCGGATCCCCTTCATTCACTTCAGGGAGTTCCTTATCATCGAGCTTGACATAAGGCCCGTAGAAATCATGCCATCCCTTATAGACAGTCACTGTCCCCTTGGTTATGAATGGTTCTTCGTTCACATCAATAGTAAGAGTGTTCGTCTCCCTGATCGCAGGTTCTGCGAAGACAGAAAAGAATCTTCTGACGATGAGATCGTAGATCTTCTGATCCCACCCTTCAAGATCATCCGGGATCGTGCCAGTCGGATAAATAGCAGGGTGGGCAGCGTCCTCCTTCTTTCCCTCGTTAGGTTCAAGCTTGGTCTTCAGGATCTTTCCAGCCATCTCCTTATACTGAGGTTGCTTCTTAAGGGATTCGAGTATCTTCTTGAACCCGAGTTTCTTCGGCAGCTTCTGCGACGAAGTCCTCGGGTAGGATATCCAACCGCCTGTGTACAGCTTCTGAGCTACCTCAAGAGTATACTTCGGTTTGATCTTGAAACATCTATAAGATTCGAGCTGCATACTTGTGAGATCGAATGGGAAAGGAGGATTTTGGTTGAACTTCCGCTTCTCAGCTTTTGCGATAATGCCTTTCTTCTGGCCCTTGACCTTTGCCATCACTGCATCCGCCTTGTCTTTCTCCCAGAATTTGTCCTCTTTATGAAGAGCCAGGATATCTCCTCCGTTTACTTTTCCATCGAGTTCGACCTGCCAAAAAGGCACAGGAATGAACGCCCTGATCTCCTTCTCACGGTCTACTATGATCTTAAGTGCAGGACCCTGTACCCGTCCTGAAGATAACAATTTGAATGTTCCTGTAGCGGATTTCACTGCGTGGGTCAGAGCTCTTGTCAAGTTGATACCATAATAAAAATCAAGAATATGCCTTGTCTCACCCGCATTCGCCTGCCCCCAATCAAGTGTCTTTGATCTCTCTTCGTACGCCTCAATCAGATCTTCCTTGGTCAAAGTCGAAAACTTCATACGGCTTGCGTCCTTTTGCTTGCATACCTTCCGGATGACATTCAGACCGATGACTTCTCCTTCGATATCATAATCGCAAGCTACTGTAAACGATTTTGCCTGCTTTGCAAGCTTTTTTAGGGTATCTAGATATTTTTTTGAAAAATCAGCTTTCTTGTCAGCTTCAGAAGTCGGGATCCAAATCACATCAAATATCGGATATGTGTCCCAAGTCGTCTTTTCTTTCTCCCCAACAGTGTAAAGGTGACCTACTGCACATCCTACGATTATATCTGTGTTCCCGTGGGTAAGAGTGTAGTATGGAACCCTCCCATTGCTGTGCTTTTCGGCTTTTCCATTAGCAAGAGCCATCGCAATCTTCTTAGCTGCATCAGGCTTCTCTGAGATAATCAATTCAGTCATCAAAAAACAGAAAACAAAAAGCCCTTTAAAAAACTTTGGGCAAGGGAAACAAAATTTATAAAGGCAGGGTTCCAAAATGATAATAGAAAAAGAGGAAAGCGATGGATGCAGCAAGGAGTGCAAGGAATGTCTCTAGGATTTCCCATATCATCAATGTCCTTTTCAAGCATGGTCTCGGCCACGTCGTAGATGACCTGCAACTAAGATATCATCTAAAATTCTGGAATAAACTCCGCAAACATCAGAAACCTGATAATCCTGAAGTGAGATTCAGGAAAGCATTCGAGGATCTTGGCGGAACTTTCATCAAGCTTGGACAGCTGCTTTCTATAAGACCAGACCTAGTCCCTGTCTCTTATACTGAAGAACTCTCCAAACTACAGGACCAGACCAGACCATTTTCAAAAGAGATCGTAGAATCCACGCTCAACAAAGAAATCGGACAGACTTGGCACCATGTATTCAAGGAATTCGATTTCGTCCCCCTCTCTTCTGCATCTATCGGACAAGTCCACAAGGCGATCCTCAAGAACGGAACATCTGTCGTCGTGAAAGTCATGAGGCCCAGGATCCGGAGGACCATCGAATCAGACCTAGATATCATGCATTTCTTCGCCAAACGGCTCTCAAAACACCATAGGTACAAGAACCTCAACATCCAGGCGATAGTCGATGAATTCGAATTCTATTCCAAAAATGAGCTTGATTACAGGAAGGAAGCGAAATACATAGACATATTCTACAACAACTTCAAAGGATCGAAGACAATAGTCATACCTAAAGTCTATTTTGACTACACCACCTCTAGGATACTCACCATGCAGTTCATCAAAGGAGATAAGATCCGGGATATGTTAGCAGAAGGAAAACGTTTCGATAAGAAGAACGTCATACATATCGGAATCGATGCACTCATACAACAGATCTTCGACTATAATGTATTCCACGCAGACCTCCATCCGGGAAACCTTCTCATGCTTCCAGGCAAAAAGGTCGCACTCCTTGATTTCGGCATAGTAGGTGTCATGAATGAGAGACTCAAGAAGGAATCCATCAATCTAATCCTTTCCCTATCAGCTATGGATTTCGAAGGAGTCGCAAATGTCCTCCTCAGAGTAGGCACACCCTCACAATGGACCAACAAAGAAGATTTCAGAAGAGAGGTCTCATTCATAATCAATGAGTGGTATGGAAAATCTCTATCTGAAGCCAGGCCTACAACCATGCTTAAGAAACTTTTCGAAGAATGCATCCACCATGGAATCACGATGCCAAGAGATCTGATCCTTATCGGCAAGGCAGCGGTCACACTCGAAGGAACATGTCAACTCATAGACCCTGATTTCGATTTCTCCAAAGAGGCCATCCCCTATCTTAAGACCATAGTCAAAAAGCAGATGATGCCAAAGAACCTGATCTCAAAAGCCCTAAAGACATCAGTGGAATTCAAGGAAAGCCTTGTCGGATTCCCAAGCAAGCTGTCAGGCATCATGGACACAATCAGGGAGGGGAAGGTCCGGGTCGATATCAATGAGACGGAAATAAAGGAGATCACTACAGAAATCGGTCACTCGACCAACCGACTGGCTGTAGGCATGATACTTGTCGCTCTGATAATCTCAGGGACAGTGACTGTCGGGAAAGATATCCCTCCTATGTTCAATGGTTACCCTCTTGTGGCTCTACTGAGTTATGGACTGGCGCTGGTCCTGGGGTTCTACTTCTTCTTTAATAGGAACGATTGAGATTCATCTCCTCGCTGTCAGTATGAAAAATCCATTCTCTTCTATCTTCTGTGTCCTGAAATCCTGAAATCCGATTTCCTCTAACAATCCTTGATAATATCCAGGGACCTTAAAGCACCCCCAAAACGTGATATACATCAAATTATCTTCAATCGCGGTCCTGTCAGTCAAATTTATCTTCTCTAACTCATAAATCAATATCTTTCCGCCTTTTTTCAGACAATCATAAGATCTCTTCAATAATACCCTGACCTTGCTCTCTGAATGGTCATGCAATACTGATTTCAAGATAACAATATCTTTTTTTCCGTCAAGTTCGTCGTTGAACATATCCTTGCCCTGAAATGTGATCTGATTTTTTTGTGGGAAGGAAGAAATATATCTTTCCCCTACCTTACATACAGTATCCATATCCACTATCGTAATCCTTGAATCCGGATACTCCCGAGCTATCTGCAAAGCCAATTCTCCTGCATTCCCTCCAATTTCCAATATGTCCTTATACTGCGAAAAATCAACAGCGTCAATCAGATACGGCGCATCGTACTTTGTCAACGTCCGCATAAAAGTGACCCACTCCAACGAGCTTGGCTCTTTCGAATAATCCCAGAGATCAATAATCTTGCTTTCCCTGATATCAAAATCACTCAAGATCAGGCCCTTAGCATTCATCATATCCGCATAAATATGATGCATATACCACACTTTCCACTTCAGAAGATCGTAAAACTTCAATACTTCTTTACATCTAGATGTCGCTATACTTTTTCCATTTCTTATCGCAAACATATCATACGCAGAGAGGATCTCTACAAGATCCCTTAATCCTTTTCCGTCTATGTCTAACCGTTCAGATAATCCATCCAATGAATAAGAATCAGCATCAAGATACAACCGGATCAACCCTATCTCTATAGCAGCACCCATGCTGAATACCTGTAAAGGGCTCTTCAGGAATTCGTCTACTATCTTGTGCCCAGATAAACTATTGTCAGAAGGTGCCATAAAATATCCAATGATATCTGTGGTATAATAACATTATGGTTATACTGAATCCCCCTAAAAAAATCTATCCTTCCAAAACACTTAAATACGATGGTGACATCCTCAAAAGCCCCATGGAACCGCTAACAAATCACTTCAAAACCATATTCAAAGAAGACTGCTTCACATCTATCCTAGGACAAGAGGGAGTAAAGGAACAGATAAAATCAGGACTCCTGATGGAACACCATCTCATCATCATCGGGCCTCCAGGAGTCGGGAAGACAACTCTTGCCAAGAATGTCGCTGACATCCTGCCTGAGCTTGAAGTAAAAGACTGTCCTTATAACTGTCTCATAGATAATCCACTCTGCCCACAATGCAGAAAGGGAACCCAAGGGACAAAAAAAATCACAGGAATGGAAAGGTTCGTCAGGATACAAGGAAGCCCTGACCTGACAGTCGAAGACATCATAGGAGATATCGACCCGGTCAAAGCACTCAAGTTCGGGCCATCCAGTCTCGAATCATTCACCCCCGGAAAACTCTTCAAGGCGAACAACGGCATCCTTTTCTTCGATGAAGTCAACCGATGCCCGGATAAACTTCAAAATGCACTCCTACAAGTCCTTGAAGAAGGGAAAGCCACACTCGGAAGCTATGATATAGACCTTCCTGCAAACTTCATATTCATAGGGACGATGAATCCCGAAGACAGCTCTACAGAGAAACTGTCTGATGTATTCCTTGACCGGTTCGATGTCGTATATATGGGCTATCCTGAAACTCATGATATCGAGAAGCAGATCGTCAAGAGCAAGGGGAAGACTCTTGAAGTCGAGTTCCCAGACAAGATATTCAATTTCATGATCGGATTCATCCGTTCTCTCAGAGAATCGGACAAACTCGAAAAGAAGCCAAGCGTCAGATCATCACTTTTCCTATATGAACGGGCACAAAGCAATGCATTTCTCAAAGGCAAAGAAAAAGTAGACCTAAGTGATGTCAAGGATGCACTCATCTCAGTCCTACACCACAGGATCCGTCTTAAACCCTCCTTCAGATACCTGAAAGACCCCATAGATTTCGTCAAAGAACACTTCAAAGAATTCTCAGGAGAAGGCACGACAAAAGAATCCGGGGAAGATCCCTGACAATGTCGATGTCGAGACATTAGAACTCTCTAAAGCAGATGAAGCAGAAGGAAGCCTAGCAGCAGGGGCGCAACAGAAGCTCATGAAGACCGTGCTTGAAAACGACGAAGAGACCATCAAGAACGGAAAACTCATCTCAGACGCGATCAACCAGGGATTCTCATCTTTTGTTCCAGATATGATGTTCGATAATCTTGTGAAGAATTTCTCGATGACCAGGAACATCTACGGAGACAAACTCCTAAGACTCATCACAGGCTACAACGGAAACTATCTCAAGAAAAACATCCAGATCCCGGAATTCCAACGAGAGCTAAGAGAGACCATACAGAAGAAAATTGACGACCTAAAAGGAGATGATATACTCACAAAAGGAGGAAGTATCTCAGAAAAAGGCATCAGCCTCGCATCACTCGTGATGTACACTGAAGAGCTGGACTCCCTCATCCCAAAAGGCATCGAAGGAGAGAAAGAGAACAAGGATGTGTCAATATATGGAGAGAAGACAGGATCAAGAAATTTCAAGAAAGGAGACAGGTTCAAGGACATCGATATAAGGAAGACACTCCATCTCGCGATAAAAAGAGGGAGAGCGCTTGTAGGATCTGAAGATCTAAAAGCAAGCGACAGGGTGAGTAAAGGATCGATATCTATCGTATACGGTATCGATGCGTCAGGATCGATGAAAGGAAATAAGATCGAGTCAGCAAAAAAAGCAGGGATAGCACTTGCATTCAAAGCGATCGACAGGAAAGACAAGGTCGGACTTCTCGTGTTCGGAACAGACATCGAAGCGAAAATCCGTCCGACAGACGATTTCCTGAGACTTCTAAAGGAGATAGTCAGGACGAAAGCGGTCAGGGAGACAAATATAACCAAGACAATCAAAGAATCAATAGACATGTTTCCCAGAGGCGATTCTACCAAGCACCTGATCCTCATAACTGATGCAGTACCGACAATCGGGAAAGACCCTCAGAAAGAGACGCTTGATGCGGTCTCCATGGCGAGGAATGCTGGAATCACCATCTCTCTCATAGGCATAAACCTCGCAGAAAAAGGAGAAAAACTAGCAGAAAAGATCGTCGGGATCGGTGCAGGCAGGCTCTATGCGCTCAAAGATTCAGGAGATGCGAACAAAGTCATCCTCGAAGACTATTATTCATTATGATCAGTTGACATCATCTCCGCCGTTCACTCCACCGATTTCCTGATAACAACCTCTTATGATATTCAAAATGGAATATTAAAAGGAAATCGGAACCCGCCCCTCTTACGATTCGCTTAGTTCCGTTCACCTTCAGGCGTAGACGATGATGTCATCCTCGAAGAACATTACCATAAACTAGATAAATGAGGGATACGACAACCCAGCTATGCTAAAGATACTCGCATTCGCAGATATGCACGGCAGCATGAAAGCATTCAAGAAGATCGAGAAAAATGCAAAGAACGCTGATATCCTGCTATGCGCAGGGGATATCTCTATCTTCGAGAATGACCTCAAAAAGATCCTGAAGAGGTTCAACAAACTTGGGGTACCTATGATCGTCATCTCAGGCAACCATGAGTCAGATGAATCCTTACTCAAGCACACCAAGGACCTCGCGAACGTCATCCATAAAAAAGACGACCTCCACTCCTTAGGCAACTATCATTTCCTTTGCTCATCAGGAGACGGATTCGCACAGGAAGATAAACAATTCGAGAAGACAGCGAAACGACTCTATAAAAATATCAAAAAGATAACAGCGAATAATAAGGATGCCAAGTTCATACTTCTTACCCATGCCCCGCCTCACAAGACGAAGCAGGACACAATCATGGGTGGACATTGCGGCAACAAGGCGATCCGCAGATTCATCATGAAGACCAAACCCAATCTCGCCATCTGCGGACATATCCATGAGAACGCAGGAAAGAAAGATACACTCGGGAAGACAAAGGTCATCAACCCAGGTCCTTTTGGAAAAATACTCAAAGTCTAGAACTGCATTATCCGATCAGGTCTGTCTTCTTTCATCAGGAGAACCACCCGACTCTCTTCTTTCTCATCTATTATCTTATACCCTGAAGCCTCGCAGATCCGCTCTGCGAATTCTTTCACTTCATGATGCCTCGGCATGTTCTCTAATTTGAGCCTGAATCTGGATGATCCGACGAACATATATGCCTTGACTTCGACGAACATAGATTCTGATTTTCTTATCGCTTCAGCCCATCCTTCCGGATCGGTATCATTTATCCCTTTGATTATAGTGAATCTGAGAGATGTCCTTGTCCTGTCATTCAACTTCTTCATCATCTCTAATGAGAGATTCAGTCTTTCCCAGGCATCCTTATTATGGGAATGCTCAACTTTTCTAAATATTGACTCATTAGGTGCGTCTACAGATATATAGAGCTGAGTCGGAGGCTCGAGCCCTTCAATAACTTCAGGAAGCTGCCCGTTCGTAACGACAAATGTGGTCTTGCCCATGTCATGGAGCGCCTTTATCAGACTGTTCAATTTCGGATAGAGGAGAGGTTCTCCAGTAAGAGAGATCGCGAAATGCATCGGCTCCTTAGATTCATCAAGCTTTGTCCGATCGATATCAGGATGGCCTCCGAATCCGTTCAAGAGTTTTATCTGGCCAGCTATACTTTTCCGGATGATATCTTCAGGGAGATCCAGATCATCGATAGCTGACATGTCCTGGCCTCTAGTGAGATCGAGTTCTCTCCAACAAAATATACACTGATTCTGACAATAACCTACAGCAGGAGATATCTGACAGCACAGATGACAACGGATTCCATAGAACTTCTGCTTATAACAGACTCCCTTTCCTGTGAGCGACTTCTTAGTCCAGGTACATATCTTCACAGCAGAATGATCCCCTGTAAAGATATACTGCTGTTTTTCTAATTTCTCCTTGAGCATGTCCATAAGCATGATAGAAACGTACAACATATAAAAAGGTTTTCTGAAACGAGCTAGGATGAAACATATCTCTTGACCCTACTTTTAGGCACTAGAAAAGTTAATAAACAGACTAAATGCCCTCTCCTAGATGCAGGTCACTGTCATCATCCCCACATTCAATGAATCTGAGAATATCCAGATCATCACAAAAGAAGTCCATTCTTTCCTTGAAGGAAGATACGACCATGAGATACTTGTTGTCGACGATGATTCTCCAGATAAGACCTGGAAAGTCGCAGGCGCCCTTGACAAGAAATATAAGGTCAAAGTAATCCGAAGGAGAGAAGACAAAGGACTCTCACAGTCTGTCCTTGAAGGGATGAAGGAAGCTAAAGGAGATATCTGCCTTGTCATGGACGCAGACCTCTCCCATCCTCCTGCACTGGTCCCTAAGATCATCGATGCGGTCCTCAAAGGAGGAAATGATATCGCAATCGGAAGCAGACTGGTCAAAGGCGGCGGAGTGGAAGATTGGCCCTGGTATCGGAGACTGGTCTCTTTTGGTGCAAGAATCCTTGCTCGGCCGATCACTCCGGTAAGAGATACGATGAGCGGGTTCTTTGCGATACGAAAAGATAAGATCATTTTCAACCAGATCCAGCCTATCGGATACAAGATCCTTCTCGAGACCCTGATCAAATGCAAACCGGTCCGGGCAAAAGAGATCCCATTCACATTCAGGAACCGGGAATTCGGGGAGAGCAAACTCGGATTCAGCATCTATATCGATTATCTTCTGCATCTCGCCAGGCTGTACCGTCATGTGATCTTCTCCAGCAAGCCGAAACATGCTCAAAATCATTTCTTAGATGAAGGCCACTATGACCGCGCAATCAAAGGCAAATGGACTATACAGAAATTTTGGCATATGACCAAGTTCAAGAAAGTTCGATCGCTCATAGAGAACCCATCAAGCAAGAAGATCATGGAGCTTGGCTGCGGACCTGGAACATTCCTCTCTATGCTCAAGCCCAATTATACTTCTGCAACAGGCATCGACAACGACCCAAACCAGATGGCATACGCAAAAAAACATTATGCAACACAGAAACTCACATTCAAGATGGGAGATATCACAAAACCACTCCCTATAGAAAACCAGGATATCATAATAATCTCTGAAGTGATCGAACACATCCCGCTCAAAGAAAGCGAGAAGATGCTCAAGCAAGCAAAAGCCTCGCTCAAGAAAGGGGGAAGCATCATACTCACCACACCTAACTACAGAAGCTTCTGGCCGATCATAGAATTTGTCTGGAACAAGATGAACCCTGTCAACTACGAAGAACTGCATGTCAACAAATATAATATGAAAAAGTTGACCAGCCAACTAAAAAAACATGGTTTCAAGATAGACAGAAAAGGTACATTCCTTATCGCATCACCCTTCTTATTTTTTTTGCCGCTACAATGGCGGACGCGGATACAAAAGTCAGAATCTGCTGTGCTTCCAGGACTCGGTTCACTTCTTTATGTCAAAGCGATCCGTAAATAAAAATATCTATGAACTTGACGCTCTTTTCATCTATCAATATCCAATTCTCATCTATAAACTGATGCGGACCTGAACCGGAATCAAAACTATTTGCTG
>JAUUYB010000066.1 GCA_030590605.1 Candidatus Woesearchaeota archaeon | reverse complement strand
CAAGGATGTTCACTGAAGTCATATTGACGTTCTTCGCAATCATATTCATACTATATCTCTTTTGGATATTCTTCCAGGGAATCAACTGGGCGCTATCGAACAATATCGTAAAGAAGATGGAGCAGCCATGGAAATACTTCCTGAGATTCTCAATAATTAATGTCTATTGGGTATCTATACTCCTGATACTGGGATATATCTGGTTCAATATCACGTTCTATAACATGAAATCTCTGATCCCTCTTGTCAACCAGACACTATTGAATGTCATCTGGATTGCTTTGATAGGGGCTGTCTCGTATTTCTCAGTGATATCATTCGTGCTTGCCCGTAAACATACTGCTTGGAAATCGTTCAAGAATGCATTCTCTCATGGCACAGTATTCGTGGTGGATTTCATCATCATGTTCTTTGTCATCCTTGGGATGATCGCAGTCTCATTCATCGTGACCTGGCTTGTCTATCCGGCGTCACCGATCTGGGCGTTGATTGCATTATTCGTGACTTTTATTCCACTGCTCTCTTTCATCAGATTCTATGCAGTGGTCACTGTAGAAGATGTTGTAAAGAATTAGGCAGCTTTATCTAATTGGTAATCATCAGCTTTACCTTTTTTTGGTAAATGGGAATCTCGGATATAATAATCCTGTCTCTTAACATAATCCAATCCTAGCTTGATTTTTTCACTGTCTATCGGACCGTCTCTATTCTTTTGCTCTACGATATTTTCGTGCACTTTTTCGAGAGCTTTTATCGCGTGTTTAGACATTCCAGTGGCGATATCCATATCGACTTTCTTAAGCGCATCATCAGTCAAGGCATACTTAAATACTGATTCCAAGGTCTCTTTTCCTCTTATATGGGCTGTAGCTTGATGTGGAAGTTCGTATTTACGTCCTCCTAACTGAGGATTTGTATCATAATTCTCCATCTCCCCTCTTAGGTTTTCAACGTTAAGCTCATTTTTATATTTCTTGACTATCTCAATAAAAAATCGTTTTGAGGGCATCCTTTCGCCTTTTACAGCTATAGGGATATCTTTTTCAGTGAGAGAATCGGCAAATTTATCGCTTCCTGTTCTACGATTGAGTCGTGATTTCATTGCCTGATATGCAGTCTCATCATACAATAGATCTCCAAGTTCCTTGTGGTACTGCGGTTCGTTAAGCAATCCTTCTTTTATATAGTCTGGATTGTCTTTCTCAAACTTATCAAGCGCATTCTTAGCGATTTTCAGATAATCAAGTCCACTCTTGAGATTCTCAAAATTAGTGTCTCTACCTTTTCTCCGATGATACAGTTCTATCGGGTCGTCCATGATTCTTTCTAGGCTGATTTTCATTGTATAAAAACCTTATTATCTTGTTTTAAAGATATTGTCAAAAAAAGAAGAAAAAAAGAAAAAAAAGAAAAATTATTCGAAAAGCTTGTCATATTGCTTTTTAACTTCGGTGTATACAGTTCCTGGTGAAGATTTAAGCAATTCTTTTACTGCTGACTCGTCTTTTCCGGTGATATTGACAAGTTCTTCCAAAGGAAGCTTATTCATGCCTGCTATGATACCACTAGTAAGCTTCTGGGTTGTATCCTGCCTGTTCTGGAGACCGGTCTGAAGCAAACCGACGTCATCAATCCCTTCATGGCGTTTATCCCTTAGGTATTTTGCAGCTTCTCCTTCTCCCATACCTGCAAGAAGAGTCGCATATGATCCTGCGTGTTTGTCGTTCACTCCTGTTACAGCCGTGGTTTTCGCCATAGCTCCTGTACGATAAGCACCTGCAGCTTCAGCTATCTTTTTTTCATAAGTTTTTTTATCAAGCAGGTCATCTGCGTCCTCGATAGTATCAAGTGAGGCAATGATTCCAGCTGTAGCGATTTTTCCGGAAGTCAGCTTGTGCTGTCTTTCGTCGTATGTCAGTTTTTGAAAGTCTTTTTCTAAGTCAAATTTATCTGCCATTTTGTTTCTCCCTCCTTTTGTCATTGAGTGATCAGTTGTCGCTATATGATATCTCCTGCGTCCACAGGGATATATGTTACTACTACTCAGGTATAACTTGTATATATATCTTTCGGAATTCCTTTATAAAAGCTGAAAATCCACGTTTTCAGCACGTCAGAAGGCAAAAAATGATGTCCAGAGTAAGGGACGACATAATCCAAACGTTTATATACCCTCAATCACTCTTCTTGCACTATCACATCCAAGAGGCATACTCATGGCAAAAGAGAAACCAAATCCTACACCACCTATACAAGATATTTCTGATCTTCCGAAAGATGTCCAGGCAAAGCTCAAGACCATCAAGAAGAAGCTAGATAAGTTCCAGAAGCTTGTCGTGGAGAAATTCGATAAGTATATAGTCGGGATATCCCTTCTGCCGCCTCAAAAAGACTCCAAGACCGAGAAAGTCGATAAAGACAAGATCAACACGCTCATCCTCATAGACGACACTGATTCTAAGAAGATGACGAAGATGGAGCTAAAAGAGAAGATCTCCAAGATCAACCATGAAATCGCCCAGGGGATCGACAAGAATATGGTCACTCAGACCATGCTCCTGACTGAACTTTGGCAGAACTGCTATGACGGCAAATCCGAACTTCTCCAACTGATCGCAATATCTGCACCTGTCTATGATACAGGCATGATGTCGGCTATCAAGATCGCAGAGATCCATAAGACAATGGTCCTCAAGAAATTCGAGAAATACATAGTCTCCTATGTCCTTGCAGGGTCTTTGGTCCAAGGCAGGGCGACACCTGAATCTGACATAGACGTATTCGTCGTAATAGATGATACTGATGTAAAGAAGATGACCCGGGCAGAGCTAAAAGACAAGCTTAGGGCGATCATCATCGGAATGGGCCTTGAGGCAGGAGATATAACAGGTATCAGGAACAAGCTAAATATCCAGGTCTACATACTCACTGATTTCTGGGACTCGATCAAGGAAGCGAATCCAGTGATCTTCACGTTCCTCAGGGATGGCGTGCCTTTCTACGACAGAGGGATATTCATGCCATGGAAACAGCTTCTCAAGATGGGAAAAGTAAAGCCATCTATCGAGGCAATCGACATGTACATGCACTCAGGAGAGCAGATGCTTGAACGGGTGAAAGCCAAGATCAAAGAGATAGGGATGGAAGACACATTCTATGCACTCCTCACCCCTTCTCAAGCAGCACTCATGCTCTACGGACTGCCTCCAGCTACACCGAAGGAGACTCCAGGCCTCATGAGAGAGGTATTCGTCAAGAAAGAAAAGCTTCTAGAGGAAGAATTCGTCAAGATACTTGAAAGGAATATCCAGCTCAGGAAAGATCTTGAGCATGGTACAAAGACTGAAGTCACCGGAAAGGAGATCGATAAGATCCTCACAGATTCGGAGAGATACCTGAAACGTGTAAAGAAGCTCTTCACACAGATTGAGATCATGAAGGAACAGGAAAATGTCCTCCATATCTACGAGAGCGTCATCACTGTCATCAGGGACGTACTCAAGATGGAAGGCATCTCGAACTGCGATGATAAGAAAATCGTCTCGATATTTGAGAAAGAGCTAGTCCATCAATCAAAAGTCCCCCAGAAATACCTGCGCATCCTTCATGAACTGGTGAAAGCGAAAAAAGACTATGATTCGAAGAAACTTACAAAGAACGATGTCTCAAATGTCAAGAAGTCCTATAAAGACATCAGCAAGTTCCTAATCGAATACATGCAGCGAAAACGCGGAAAAGAGCTTGACAGAGCAAGAATCCGCGTCAAGCACGGCGATAACTTCGGAGAGGTCGTCATGACCGACAAAGAAGTCTTCATCATACACGATCTCGATAACCCTGAGAAAGGCATCTCGAGAGGGGTCATGGAAGAAAATGGGACAATCAAAGATGTCAAGCGCGCTTCATTAGAAGACTTCGAGAAAGGTCTTGCGAAACAGAAAATGAAACGAGGAGTCGTCGTAAACTCCAAGTTCTTTGCGAGCCTAAAAGAGATATTCGGGAAGGACGTCGAAGTCTTGTGGCAATAGATTCTCTAATGTTTTTTATATCGTTATATAATATTTATAATAAGTCATATCCTTTTGTAGAAACATTTTAATAGTTCAATGTCCTACGGATATCCTATGAAACGAGGGGTGGTATCGTGAAGACTGGTTATCTTGTGGCTGATGTAATGACAGAGCGTCCTGTGACGCTCACTTCTGAAGATTCTTTAATTGAATGTGCGAAAACCATGAAGAGCGAGCATGTCGGTGCTGTTCTTGTGAAGGACGATGGAGAGATCAAAGGCATCATAACTGAACAGGATATGGTCAGGAAGGCGATAGCACTCGAAAAGAATCCTCTTAAGCTTAAAATTGAAGAAATAATGTCCAGTGATATGATGACCATCCAAGGAGACCTGGATATATTTGAAGCTCTCACTAAGATGAAGAACCTTAATATCCGCCATCTTCCTGTGATGTCAAACAAGAAATTCGTCGGACTCCTCACACTTAAAGACATCCTAAGGATAGAGCCACAGCTCTTCGAGTTGATGGTAGATAAGTTCGAGCTGCGTGAATCAGAACGTAAACCTATCCCTTCTCTCGACGGCAAAGCAGGTATCTGCAACATTTGCGCTGAATATGCAGATGTGGTGCATGAGGTCGATGGAGTCCTTATGTGCGATAAATGCAAGAAAGAGCATTAGTGGCGAAAATCCTGATTTTTAAGGAATACATAGCTTAACTTCTTAGCAATATCTTTTTACGACATTTTGAAAGGTTTTTTAAATCAAAGTCGTTTTTTAGTCCTTGCGAGGGTAGCAAAGTCTGGCCAAATGCGCAGGACTTAAGATCCTGTCTCTTAGTGGGTTCGCGGGTTCGAATCCCGTCCCTCGCATATTTTTCTTTAGAATTTACAACAAAACATATTTAAATGGTGGTTTGTTTGCCCTGGTCTAGGTGGTACTTATGGAACAAAAATACAGATGTGAAATCTGCGGCAAGACCTCGGACAAACCGGGAAAGTGCTGCGAAGAAGAGATGGTTGACCTTACTAGTTCAGGTTGTATGGCCTGTCAGGGCTGCGGTCACCACTAAAACGTTTTTTATTTTTTTGTTTCATTCTCTACAAAATTAGAAAAGTTTATAAACATGCAATTGCAGAAATGACATAGTGATTGACAAAAGAGGTGTTATCATGGTCAACAGAAAGGCTTCACTCCAACTATCTATAAATGCTATTGTCATCCTCATTCTTGCTATCACGATCCTCGGATTAGGTCTTGGATTCATCAGGAATATGTTCGGCAGTTCACTTGATCAGCTGAAGGATGTCGAAGAGAAGATCCAGATCCAGATCAAGGATGAGATTGAGACTTCAGGGAAGATACTTACCTTTGACAGGCTCGAGATCAACTCCCAGCGAGGAGAAGAGGAGAAGTTCTATTACGGTCTAAAGAATACTGCGTCTGAAGTATATTGTTTTGCGGTCCGGATAAGATGCATATCTTCTCTTAGGGACAGTATGCCGGATATATGTGGATATACAGCCAGTGATGACCTCGTTGGTGGTTATGAAGTGGATGATGGTCAATCATGGTTTGTTCTCTATAAGGAGATCACGATTGAAGATGGTGAAACCCAAGTCACACCGATTCTCTTCCAGGTCTCGGATGTCAAAGAAGACACCTACCACATGAGGATTGAAGTATTTCAATCCACTACTTCAGGAGAGTGTGATGGTTCATCTATAGACACCTCAGCCGATCCGTATGTCAAAGAAGATTTCCATCTATACCTCTCTTAGGTGAACAGAATGAAAAAAAGGTTAACCCAATCTGAAGAATTCGAAATCATGAAGCTTGTGCTTGACAAGTTCCTCTGGTTAGGATTCGGTATCCAATCATTCGGATTATACAAGATGCTCACTGTCTCCATCAATGAGGGACTTTATTACTTCGTCGCAGGCATAGTCGTCCTGTTCCTCTTCCTTTGGATCATCGTGAAGGAATATGAGGTCATGAAGTAGTGGTGATGTGATGTATAGGGCTGTATGCTTACTTCTTATCGTTTTCTTATTAGCAGGATGCGGAGGCGAATGCAAGGTCTCATCAGACTGTTCAGATAAGAAATGTTTTGACGCGTCCTGTGAAGACAAGACCTGTGAATATGATCCAATATCCGATTGTTGCGGCAACAAAAAATGCGAGACCGGAGAGAAT
>JAUUYB010000015.1 GCA_030590605.1 Candidatus Woesearchaeota archaeon | reverse complement strand
GAGTCAAGGCGATAATCTCTAATGGTGTCGATAAGATGACAAATAGGGAGACGCTTGCAATTTCCAAGAAGTATGATATGGTAAAACCTGCGCTTGGTATCTACCCACCTGATGCTCTCCAGCGCGAGGCAGGATCAGAAGTTTCATGGGCTGGTCAACCTTTCGATATCGATGAAGAGCTTGATTTTATCAGGAAGGAAGCCACAAAAATCGCCGCGATCGGAGAGGTCGGGCTTGACTATAAGGATGGAAAAGAGAAGAATGCGCAGAAAGAGGTATTCTCAAATCTTATCGAGATCGCGATGAAAGCAGGTAAACCAGTTATTGTCCATACTCGGAAAGCGGAGGCAGATGCAATCGAGATACTTGAAGGTTATGGATATAAGAAGACTGTCCTGCATTGCTTTTCAGGAAAAAAGAAGCTTATCGCACGGGCAGTCGACGCAGGGTTCTCATTCTCGATACCGACCAATGTAGTCAGAAGCGAACAGTTCAAGGCGATGGTTGCAGCGGTCCCAATGACAAGAATACTCACGGAGACCGACGCACCATATCTCTCTCCATTCAAAGATAAGATAAATGAGCCGGCGTTCATAACTGAGTCTTTACGTACCATTGCGGACATCAAAAAGATGGATTTGACAGAGACTGAAAACGCGATATTCATGAACTACAAGAATATATTTTAAATAATAGTTATGTTTATGTGTACCCTGGATGATCCTCTCAGTAACCGGATATGTGGGGGTAGGCAAGAGCACGGTCGCTAAGCTGTTCTCACAACAAGGATATGTTCTGATAGATGTCGATACAATAGGTCACGCCCTAATCAAGGAGAAAGAGATAAAAGACAAACTTGTGGCTGCATTCGGTATAGATATCTTGGTTAGGGATCTCGAAATCGACCGCCAGAAACTAAGAGATATAGTGTTCAAGGATGATCTTAAAGTAAAAAATATTGATAAGATAATACACCCCAGACTAATAGAATCCCTTGATCTTGCAGTAGCTGAGTCTGGAAGTGATATCATAATAGATGTCGCGCTTTACAAAGAGCTTTCAGTCAACAAGCATTCTGATAAGACAATTCTTGTAACGGCGGACCTACAAAATGTTTATGATAGGCTTAACCCTCGATTCTCAAAAGAAGAAGTCCTCTCTATGATGAACAATCAGGATATCATCACTTCCGCAGATTATATTATCGAGAATAATAGGGGGGTAGATGATCTTAGACGGGTTGTAGAAAAGATTATTGAGGAAATTTGATGAAGGAAGCGAAATATTATTCCAAAAAAGGAACAGATGTAATCTGTATGCTTTGTCCCCATTCCTGTGTCATACCCCCTGGTGCATCTGGTCTATGCAAGGCGAGGAAGAATGTCGATGGGATCTTGTACTCGCTCGTCTATGGACGACCTAGTTCATTCCAGATAGATCCTATAGAAAAGAAACCGCTTTACCATTTCCTCCCAGGTTCACACACGCTGAGCTTCGGCACGCTCGGTTGTAATCTAACATGCAAGCATTGCCAGAACTGGGAGATATCTACAGCCGCGCCTCAGCAGGGAGAGCCACAGGTAGGCGCTCCTGATGTCGTGGATGCTGCATTAAAAAAGTCATGTACATCTATATCGTTCACATATAATGAGCCCATAATATCGATGGAATTCGTCCTGGCAGTATGCCGTGAAGCAAGCTTGAAAGGGCTAAAGACAGTCATAGTATCCAATGGTTATGTGAACCCGGAACCGCTTAAGGACCTCATCCCTTTTCTCGACGCTGCGAATATCGATCTGAAATCTTTTGATGATCAGTTCTATCAGGATATTTGCGGAGCGCATCTGCAACCAGTGCTTGAAACAATAAAATCACTAAAGGAAGGAGGGGTTCATCTGGAGATTACAAATCTTTTGATTCCGACAAAGAACGATGATATGGATATGATCAAGGAGATGGCAGGTTGGATCGCAACGAATGTGGGACGTTCTATCCCGTTACACCTCTCAGCTTTTCATCCATCACATAAATTACTCAATATCTCACCCACTTCTTCAACTCTGATAAAGCAAGCCCGTGAGATCGCTCTTGGAAGCGGGCTTCGATATGTCTATGCGGGAAATATCAAGTCTAAGGAAGGGGGGAATACTTATTGTCCTTCATGCAATAAGCTGATTATCATAAGGAAAGGATTCAAAGTTGGAGAGACGCATCTGAAGGAAGGAGCATGCAGTTGTGGGCAGGAAATCTATGGTGTGTTTCAATCCTGATTCGATGCATTTTTTATTGAGTCTAAACTTCCGAAATCTATATAAACAGTCTCATCCTTTTGGATTAACATGGCAAGAGACGACCTTACAGATGAAAAACTTGCAGAAGGAAAATTCCTTGGAAGATTTGTCCTTGAGATAATAGGCATACCTAAGGATCATGTCAAGCAGACAATGGAAACCTATGTCGCGAAGCTCAAAGAAGATGATGATCTTGAGTTCGTCAAAGAATTCATCGCTGAGCCTGTCGAGAAAGGAAAAGTGTTTGTTATATATGCAGAACTTGAGATTTGGATCAAAGGGTTAGAGAAACTTTTTGCGTTCTGTCTGGATGCGATGCCTTCAAGCGTCGAGATCCTCAATCCGGATGATTTTACGCTCAAGGCGAGAGATTTCTCGAATCTCCTGAACGATTTGCAGGCGAAACTCCATGAGGTGGATCTTGTCGTGAAACAGCTTAGAGTTAAGAATAAAACTTTAGATACTAATGCTAAAGCAATCCTCACGAACCTAATAGTGCTTTCAGTCAAAAAGAATGGTAAATCTGCTGAACAGATAGCGGGGGAAGCAGGAGTGAAAGAAGAAGTCATAAAGCCGTTCTTAGATGATATGGTCGATAAGGGACTGATAGTCCTTGAAGATGACCGCTGGTATAATCTCAAAGATGACAAAAAAAGAGGGTAATATCTCAGAAGTCGAATCTGTCCTTTTTTCTTCAGGCAGATGGATGTCCCTAGAGGAATTAGTACCTATTACCGGATATCCAGAGAAGGAAGTCAAAAAGGCGCTCAACGACCTTAAGAAGAGATATGAAGACAATGTACAGAGTTCACTCATCCTCATCGAGGAAGAGGGGCAGTGGAAGCTTACTGTCAAGCAGAAATATGTAGATCTCGTAAGTAAGGTGATTTCACAGACAGAACTTCCTAAGAGTGTCATGGAGACTCTTGCAGTCATAGCATTCAAGTATCCAATCCTCCAGTCTGATGTCATCAAGATCAGGACCAGCAAAGCATATGATCATCTGCATGAACTTGAAGATCTTGGATATATTGCCCGTGAACGGTTCGGCAGGACGAAGAAAATCAAACTAACACAAAAATTCTTTGATTATTTTGACATCCCTGAAGAGAAAGTCAGAGATGTGTTCGCTCGATTCGACGCTGTCGAGAAATCCATCGAAAAACAGGAAAAAGAGAACGATGAACGTCAAAAAGAGATGGATCAGAAGACAACAGACGCACAGGACCAGATAGAGAAAGAAAAAGAGATGATCGGTCCACTTGAGATCTATGATGAAGTGGCTGATAAAGTCGGAGTCAATCCAGAGAAAGTCGCTGATGAGGCCCTGGAAGTTGATATCCCCAGGGCAAAGGCATCGAAACTAGACAGGCGAAAACTAGATCAAGCATTAACTGAACTAAACCAGATAGATGATACTGAAGCAGGTGATGATGCTGAAGAAGTGCCTGATTCAGAAGATACTGATGAGGGAGCAGGCGATAGTTCTGAGGAAGATGTTGATACTGAATCTGATGAAGATGAGAATCCTGATGAAGACCTCGATGAAGAAACTGAGGAAAAAACAGATGAAAAGTCCGAAGATGATCCAAAGGATAATCTCCTTGAAGAAGAACAGGGGGAGGATGGAGACAACATCGATCCCTTCTTCGATACTGAAGAAGAGAAGGAAGAAGAACCTGCAGTCAAGATTGTTGATGAGGAAAAGGGCGAGCCGGAGGAAGATTTGGAGACCTCTGAAACTGAAAAGCAGCCTCCTACAGCTGAAGAAAAACCCAAAGGAAAGGATATATTCTCAAATCCTGATCTGAACGACGATTCCTTAAGTGACCGGGATGAAGAATCAAATAAGCGTCTTGATAACATCTATGATGATGTAGAGAAATCAAAAGACGAATTGACTGGCAAGATGAACAAGAATTTCAATCCACGATGATGCTTCTTAAGTGCCCTAAGTGCGGGAATACCATGAAATACCAAAGCATGGATGGAAAAATAGGTAATAAGAAGAAACGATGCGTCTATTGCGGCAAGACGTTTCTCATCAGGCAAAAGATTATCAAGACCCTATTATCGTGAACTCGAATTCTGTCTCTGTCGGAGTAATCCTCTTGAAACTGCTAATGACCTCTTTCCGGGAAACTTTCCTTAATAATACTTCTACCCAATACATAAACCCGAAAGCAAGGGAGTTCTGGAACTTAAAATCCTTGACGCGGAAGATCGACTTGTTATCATCCATCTCTTTGATGTATATAAAACCTTCTGAATAGACCTTTTTCCATAGTGGTGGACCCTTCTTGATCAAACCTTCTATAGTCAAGAACCTCAGGACAAAGCCAAAAAATTTTATCTTATTGTCCACAGTGTATTCGCTGAGTTTCTTCAGTTCAGCCCGTCCTTTTACTTTCTCAAATGATGCCATCAGGTCCTCGAGCAGGTCTAGATCGTAACGCTTACGGACATCTATCATCTCAAGGATTTTCTCACGGTTTGCAACTTTCATCTCTGCCAAAATTTTCCTGAAAATATCATCTTCGTAGGTCGCAGTGATGAACTTCTTTGTGATAAAGATATTTTCTCCTGACACAGTAACCATAAGTATAATATTCTCCTACCCGTATATAAGCTTTGGGCTAACAAAAAGCTTATAAAGACTGATAGTATCCTATTTCACGACGGAAAATACTCTTCTTATAATCAAAAACAATGGACGAGAAAGAAGACAGGAAAGAGAAAGAAGAAGATTCAGACGAGGTATCTGAAACCCCTGAGAAAATTGATTCTGACTCTTCTGAAAAGACCATAGAACCAGCAGAAGAAACCGCTGCAGAACAAGCTGAAGAACCGAACGAGAAAGAAGATAATAACATCGATTCCCGTGATGTCTCCCGTGAGATGAAGCAGTCTTATCTAGATTATTCTATGTCAGTCATAGTCGGAAGAGCTCTTCCAGATGTCAGAGATGGGCTAAAACCGGTCCATCGGAGAATCCTTCATGCCATGAATGAGATGGGCATGACCCATACCAAGGCGTTCAAGAAATCCGCGAGGATAGTAGGGGAAGTGCTCGGTAAATATCACCCACATGGGGATTCTAGCGTCTATGATGCATTAGTCAGGATGGTCCAAGATTTCTCGCTCAGATACCCTCTTATCCAAGGACAGGGGAATTTCGGAAGCATAGATGGCGATAGTGCAGCAGCTATGAGGTATACTGAAGCAAGGCTTCAGAAGATGTCTGAGGACCTGCTGGTGGATATCGAAAAAGAGACTGTGGCATTCGGCCCGAACTTCGATAATAGCCTTACAGAACCTCTTGTAATCCCTTCTAAAATACCTAATCTACTAGTCAATGGAAGTTCAGGAATCGCTGTCGGCATGGCCACAAATATCCCTCCCCATAACATGGAAGAAGTATGTGATG
The DNA here is from genome assembly GCA_030590605.1 of Candidatus Woesearchaeota archaeon. Taxonomy (GTDB): domain Archaea; phylum Nanobdellota; class Nanobdellia; order Woesearchaeales; family JAUUYB01; genus JAUUYB01. The sequence goes on along the minus strand of JAUUYB010000015.1, from coordinate 8,741 downwards.
GTGTCATCTCTGTAATCAAGGACCCGGAGATCGAGCCGAAAGAGCTGCTTGGCATAGTCAAAGGCCCTGACTTTCCTACCGGAGGAATCATCCAAGGAAGGAGAGGGATAGAATCTGCTTATCTAACCGGAAAAGGAAGATGTGTCGTACGTTCAAAATCCCATGTAGAGGACTTCAAGAACAACAGGCAAAGGATAATTATCACTGAAATCCCTTATCAAGTAAATAAATCGCTTCTCATCGAACATATCGCCGCTCTTGTCAGAGACAAGAAGATGGATGGCATCTCAGACCTGCGTGATGAATCGGACAGGGAAGGGATGCGTATAGTCATCGAGCTAAAGACCGGAGCGAATTCGGAAATAGTGCTAAATCAACTCTATAAGCACACCCGGCTCCAGGACACATTCGGTATAATACTTCTCGCACTTACAGACGGAAGGCCGGTTGTCATGACCTTGAAAGAGATCATCACTCATTTCATCGAGCACAGATTCGAAGTCGTCCAAAAAAGGACACAATTCGACCTCAAGAAAGCGAAAGAACGGGCGCATATCCTTGAGGGATTAATCACTGCACTCGATCACATAGATGCAGTCATCAAAAAAATCAGGGCATCTGCTGATGCGAAAGAGGCACAAGAAACCCTCATGGAAGATTATGACCTAACGGAGGTCCAAGCTAAAGCCATACTCGAGATGCGGTTGCAGAAACTCGCTTCTCTTGAACAGAAAAAAATCAAGGACGAACACAAACAGCTTCTTGAACTTATTGATGATCTCGAGTCCATACTCGCTTCTGACGAGCGAATATATGATATCATCATAGAAGAGACAGAAAGCATGAAAGAGGCCTATGGTGATAAGAGACGGACAGACATCCTCGAAGGAGGGGATGAAGATTATGATATAGACATGGAAGACCTCATCGATAAGGAAGATATGATACTTACGATCACCCATCTCGGTTACATCAAACGGCTTGCCCTCGATACCTATAAGGAGCAGAGGAGAGGAGGAAAAGGGGTCCGGGCGCAAGCAAGCAAAGAGGAAGATTTTGTCGAGGATCTATTCATAGCCAACACCCATGATTATCTAATGTTCTTCACGGATCGAGGGCAAGTCCATTGGCTTAAGGTGTATAAGATACCAGAAGCCTCACGGACCGCAAGGGGGACTGCAATCGTAAATCTCATCGGTCTTGAACCTGATGAAAAAGTAACTGCATTCGTATCAGTCAAGGATTTTGCTGAAGGAAACCTGATGATGACGACACAGAAAGGAGTCATCAAAAAATGCAAACTTGACCTATTCTCAAGACCCAGGAAAGGAGGGATAAGAGCAATCAACCTACAAGACGGCGATGCGCTTATCGAAGCCAAGCTTACGACAGAAAAGGATAATATCATCATAGCTACGCGGAACGGTAAAGCCATCAAGTTCAGAGAAACTGACATCCGACCGATAGGAAGGACAGGGATGGGAGTACGAGGAATCCGTCTCAAGAAAGATGATAAAGTCATCGGGATGGTAATCGCAGATGACAAACATGCGCTTCTTACCCTTACGGAGAACGGATATGGTAAACGATCGCCGATATCAGATTATCGTCTTATCAATCGTGGCGGCAGCGGAGTCATCAACATCATCTGCAGCGACAGGAACGGAAAAGTGGTCGGCATCAGGTCGACAGAAGGTAATGAGAGCCTTGTGCTCATCAGCCAATCCGGTATCGCCATAAGGATATCTTCTTCAGATATCTCAATCATCGGAAGGAACACTCAGGGAGTCAGGGTGATGAAACTTAAAGATGGCGACAGGGTAGTCGCCAGCGCAAAGATAATCAACGAGGATAATGAAGATGAGATGCCTGGGAGTGACCCATCAGGGGATTGAGGATGTCGCTGCGACAGAAGTCAGCGAACTGCTCAAGACAGAAGCGTCAATCATCGATAGCGCCATAATCTTCGAAGTTTCCGAAACCAAAGATATCTGCAAACTTTCTTACACAGCCCAAAGCTTAAGGAGAGTAGTCCTTCTTCTTGGAGAGATATCATATACAGATATCGACAGCATGGAGGCGGCAGGAAAAGAGGTCGATCCAGGAGAATGGATTTTAGGTAAAACATTCTGTCTCAGATGTTCGAAGACCGAAAATGTACAATTTTCTTCACAAGAGATAGAAAGAGCAGTCGGAGGGGCTATCAAAGACAAGAGCGGATCGGAAGTGGACCTTGAAGATCCAGATGTCATGTTCTTTGCCCATGTAACTGAAGATAAGGTATATGTCGGCGTCGATTTTTCCGGATTTGACATGGGTAAACGAGAATATAACATATTCAGTGTCCAGCGTTCGCTAAAAGGGGACATCTCTTATGCGCTTTTCCGTCTAGCAGATATGAAAAATGAAGGAGTCTTCATGGATCCATTCTCAGGATCCGGCGGCATACCTATAGAAGCGGGGATGTGGCTTACAGGTAAATCCCCACATCATTATTCTAAAGATAAATTCTGTTTCCTGAAATATGATCTGGGCTTTGACACAGAAGAATTCCTTGACAGCCTAGATGAACCAAAGACTCATGCAGGGAAAGTGTGGGCGCTTGATCTGACCCAAAATTTCCTCAATTCATCTAAGAAGAATGCCAAGATTGCAGGAGTGAACAAAGCAATTTCTTTCTCCAGAGTGGACACTGACTGGCTTGACCTAAAATTTACTGAAGTGGATGCGGTAGCGACATTCGTGGCTAGGGATCATGTCCTACAATTAAATTCGTTGTTTCAGCAGTTCGGCCGTTTCCTAAAAGGAAGAGCGGTCATCGTCTGTGATGCGCCTGAACTTGAGGCTGCTGCTGAGAAGCATGGATTCAAGATTGTTGAATCGCGAGTGATACATCAGGGGAAGACAGCGCTTCCTGTGCATATATTTCAAAAAGCTTTATAAATGAACTCTGCTTCTTAAGGATTGTAGGAGAAGTACTTAGCGTCGCCGTAAGGTGAGGAAAGTCCGCCCACTATGAAAGGCCACTTCCACCAGGAAGGTGCGGAAACGCGCGGCAACGGATAAGAAACGACACGTCCCTTGGACAATGGAATGATGAGTGCGAATTCTCCGGTGACGGAGAAGAGTTAACCCTCTGACGTCTTCAAGGGGAGCGATGGAACGACCAGCCCTAGGCTAGTGCAAGTCTTTGAACGCTTAGTTAAATGCTAAGACAGACCGTCCGGATGCGAATGCATCCATAAACAGGGGTCTGACAGAAGGCGGCTTATTCTTCTCCTACACCTTTTCCTTATTTTTTTAGTTATATCCAGTAATGTTTCTTTCATTATTCTATTTTAGACGCTCCAGCTCCCCCCTCACTACAGACGGCAGACGGTCATTTGCTACGCAAATGCCCTACGAGCCACTCCGGAGGAGCCAGCCCTCGGCTCGACCTGCGTCTGTGATGGGGGAGCTTACGCTTCGCGCTCTTTTTTCTGAATGCTTTTAAATCTGGGTTGATTCTTCTTTATCATAGGAGTGGAAGAGATATCAGAGTATCTTTCAAAATTCAAGTTAACAAAACATTTTTATACATCCGTTCTTTCCTCTTTCCTCTTATGGGAAGAAACGACAAGATCAATATGCCTAGCTCGACTGCAGGCATCACCAGATATTTCGATGACTACAAGAGTAAGATATCCTTCAAACCAGGGCATGTCATAGTTCTTGCGCTCATCGTAATCGTCTTAATCATTTTCTTGCATCTCTATGGATACAGGATGCTTGGTCAATAAGATGATGCCAGGCATGAATCCTCGGAAGATGAACCAGATGATGAAGAAGATGGGCATCTCTCAACAGGAAATAGATGCTACTGAGGTCATCATCCGTACACCTGAACATGATATCGTCATCACAAATCCTTCTGTCTCAAAAGTCAACATGATGGGACAACAAACTTATCAAATCGTCGGTGAAGAGACAATCCAAGAAAGATCTGATGAACAAGTGGAGATACTTGATGAGGATGTCAAGACTGTCATGGATCAGACAGGCGTAAACGCAGACGAGGCGAAAAAAGCTATAGCTGACCATAATGGCGATCTTGCAGAGGCTATATTGTCTTTCAAGGAATAAATATTAATACTCCGAGGTCCTTTACCCACTCATGGATGATAAGGTTCAGGAACTCTTGGCAAAAGCTGCCAAGAACGTGAAGGTCGCAGACCACATGGCGCATGTGACTTATCCTCTTTTCCAGGATCCGAAGATACTCCTTGCGATAACCGAGAATATCTTCCTTGCGCTCTCAAGCGGGATGTCTCTCCTGCTCTATACTGAGCGGAATAATAAAGCAATCCCTGCTTACCCAGACAATTTCGATTACAAATACAAAGTGTTCAAGGAAACAGTCGCTCCGCGCTATGGCATCGATCCGGTTCACATAAAACTTGTGAGTGAGGTCAAAAATATCGTACTTGCTCATCGAAAAAGCCCGGTAGAGTTCATCAGGGACGATCGATTTGTCATCTGTGACGATGATTATGAGATGAAGACACTTACAGTTGAACAAATCAAACAATATGTTTCATGGACAAAAGCATTCATTAATACTATACAAGGTGCAGTGACAAATGATGAATAGATTTATGTTTGATTCTAGGATGGAAATCAAGAGAGCAGACCACCTCATTTATGTAAGCTTAAAATATACCCGGACTATCGATATCATGAACAATATCTTTGATAGGTTGATAGCGACATATGATTTCATCTTGGACGGAATTCTAGATAAGGCAAAATCAGAAAAAAAGATTGACGCTGACATCCGGATTCCAGGTCTTAAAGTAAAGAAAGTGAAGGAACTCTACCCTGATGATGAGCTTCTATCTGACTATCTGGATCTATACCTCATTTTCAGGAAGATAAGGAAGTCCAGCCAGATGAGGATTCTTGAGTTCAGGAGAGGGGTCACCATGACATGCATGGTAGATAACAAACAGATGGATGTCACGATCGACATCATCACAGGATATTACAAGCACGTCATGACGTTTCTTGAATATATGAACGATAATTTCAAGACTTTCCTCGAGGAACATGACGAGGATGACTATGTCTGAACACCTGAAACATCGGCTTCGAAAACAAGGATGGACAAAGAGTGAAATCTCTCATCTTTCCAAACATCTAAAACACGTCAAGAAGAGTACATCTCATAAAGTTCTTGAAATCATATTATCGTTGTTTATCCTACTCTTCGCGATCCTTATCAGCCTTTCAGTATCATTCTTCCTGATTTTTTTGTTCATAATCGTTAAGCCTACATTTGTATATATCTTGGCGGGGTTGTTCGGACTTATATTTGGAATGTTATTTGAGGTAACTCTCAGACATATAGACTGGATTGAAGTACAGCACCATTTTGTGGGAGGAGTCGTGATATTTCTTGTCATCTTACTGAACCTATTTATTTTTTCACCAGGATTCATATCCAGGATACCGCTTTTTACATTGGTCAATCTACCTCTTTATGGTAGTTTGATTGTCGGAGGGGTGTATTTTCTCGGATTCTCTCTGCCTTTCGTGTTCCATAAGGTGACGACTAAGAAGTTCTATTGATTTGTAGAAGAATAAAAGGGCGGCTAGTGGGATTTGAACCCACCCTGGAAGATCCACAGTCTTCAGTGCTACCAGGCTACACCATAGCCACCAATGATATCATATTGGGTTCAATATTTGCTTATAAAGTTTACTGTGTACATAAATTTATTCGTTTCCTGACTCGCTGGCCCTCACATTTCGAAAATGACAGCAGGAACCAGATGTTGCCCCAAATCACCCCACTTTTTTTCCTGGTGAGGGCGATTTCTTCAGGAAATCTCAGTAGTTTCTTCCTCACTTCGTCAAAAAAGCGTTTTCCGCCATAGATTTGAGGCAACATCTGGTAAACCAAAACCTTTTTAAACAAGTCAAGATTTCTGAATATCGATAGCCCGAGTTCAATCCGAGCGCCCTTAGGGTTCGCTTATCCTTGGATTCTGGTTGTGTTATGTGATTATCATGGAAAAAGACACGAATTTCAAGTATCTTGTGCGTATAGCACAGACAGACCTTGACGGTAACAAGAAGATAATGTATGCTCTTCGTAAAGTCAAAGGAATCAACATCATGTTCTCTAATCTAGTCTGTAATATCTCTGGCATCAACCCTGAAAAGAAAGCAGGGAATCTCAATGATGCTGAGGTCAAACGGCTTGAAGAAATCATCTTCAACCCGACCAAATTCGGTGCGCCTGATTGGATGCTCAATAGGAGAAACGACCCTGAGACCGGAGAGACAAAGCATCTCCTCACAAACGATCTTAGGTTCGTACAAGAGACTGATATCAAACTACAGAGAAAAATCAAGAGTTACCGTGGAATGAGGCATTCATATGGATTGCCTGTCCGAGGTCAGAGAACAAAATCAAATTTCAGGACTTCAAAACGAAGAGGCGGAAAAGCCCTTGGAGTCCAACGTAAGAAGAAATAATTATAGAAAATGGGCGATCCAAGAAAAAACCGGAAAAAGTACTCCAAACCATCCCATCCATGGGAGAAGGAGAGAATCGATATAGAACGAGAACTCCTTAAGGAATATGCACTCAAGAATAAGACGGAACTTTGGAAAATGAAAGCTCCTCTTGACCATTATAAGAATCGTGTAAAGGCAATCATCTCAAAGAGCGGAGCTGATGAAGAAAGCGGAGTCCTGATCTTAAAATTACAATCACTTGGTCTTGTCGGTGAAGGAGCAAAACTCGACGATGTACTTTCGCTTAATGTAAAAGATATCCTTGAGAGACGACTTCAGACAGTACTATTCAGGAAAGGAATGGCCCGGTCTGTCCAGCAGGCAAGGCAGTTCATCACACATCAACATGTCACAGTCGACGGCCAGAAGATAAGCTCACCTGCTTATGTCGTAAGCTTAGACGAAGAAAGTAAAATCAGTTTTTCAGGTACTTCAAGTCTTTCGAACCCGGATCATCCGGAACTCTCGTTTGAGAGAAAGAGCGAACCAGAACCAGAGAAAAAAGAACCGGATAAGAAAGCAGAGAAAAAAGAAGATACTCCTGCAGAAAAGAAAGAAAAACATGTTGAGAAGAAAGTAGAGAAAAAAGAAGATACTCCTGCAAAAAAAGATGTTAAACAGGAGGCGAAAGAATGAGACCTAGCAGACCTGTACGACAAATGAGATGGGGAATCATCTATATCTATGCTTCTTATAATAATACTATACTTCATATAACTGATATCACAGGATCCGAGACCATCACCAAAGCATCAGGTGGGATGATGGTCAAAGCTGATCGAATGGAATCAAGTCCTACCGCAGCCATGATGGCAGCGAAAAAGGCAGGAGAGATCGCTCTTGAGAAAGGTATAACAGGACTTCATGTCAAGATCAGGGCTCCTGGAGGACACAACGGGCCTCATAATCCGGGTCCTGGAGCACAGGCAGCCATCAGAGCGCTTTCCAGGATGGGGATCAGGATCGGTATGATTGAAGATGTCACTACAATTCCACATGATGGATGTAGAAAAAAGGGGGGCCGGAGAGGCAGACGGGTATAATGGAAGCTAAACTGTTACATGAGGACAAGAAAAAGCAGACATTGCTCTTTGAAGTCAAGGACGCGAGTCCTGCATACATGAATGCTATCAGGAGGAGCATCATCGATAACGTACCGGTCATGGCGATTGATGAAGTTGAATTTAGGAAAAATTCGTCAATCCTTTATGATGAAGTCGTCGCACACAGGCTCGGATTGATACCTCTAACCACAGATCTCAAGTCATATTTTGTCTCTAAAGACTGCAAATGTGATGGCGCAGGATGTGCACGGTGTACACTCAAACTCACTTTATCCATGAAAGGACCTAAAATGGTCACTTCAGAGGATTTTAAAACTGCAGATCCTAAAATCAAACCTGCTTTTGATAAGATACCTATCGTCAAGCTCCTTAAAGGACAAGACATCGAATTCGAGGCGACTGCCAAGCTCGGTGTCGGTAAAGACCATGCTAAATGGGTTCCAGGACTCGCTTGGTATACTTACAAGCCAAAACTTACAATTAATAACAATGCTAAGAAAATAGAGGAGTTCAAAGATAAGTATCCTCCTCAGATTTTCGACAAGAGCGGAAAGATCGACAAGAACCTTATGTTGTTCCCTAATCTTGTAGGTGCCTGCGAAGGAATCTGCGATGAACTCATAAAAGTGGAATGGGACGAGTCTTCGTACCTATTTTATGTAGAGTCATGGGGACAGTTGAGCTGTAAAGAGATCGTCAAGACCGCGATTGAGCAATTCGATTCCAAAATCGCTCAGTTTGAGGAACTCGTCAAGAAATTGAAATAACTCTCGCTATGCGAGGGTGGCAGAGTATGGTCAAATGCGCAAGGTTGAGGTGGCGAAAAATCCATAAGGATTTTGAGGTTTGCGCCTACGTCAGCAAATGCCTTGTCCCTTAGTGGGTGCGCGCGTTCGAATCGCGTCCCTCGCATTTTTTTCAGCCACCCATCACAGAAAAAATGACAACAAACCAAAATTTGCAGACACTGATAAACGAGCTTAAACTGCTCTCACATAAAGAGAAGGCTAAGATCTGGTCAAGGATAGCCAGCGATCTCGAGAAGCCATCAAGAATCAGGAGGATCGTGAACATCTCCAGAATCAATAGATATACGAATGATGGAGAGACAATAGT
>JAUUYB010000028.1 GCA_030590605.1 Candidatus Woesearchaeota archaeon | reverse complement strand
TATCTAGTTTTTAAACATTGTGATTGATATATATATTGAAAGAGTCATATACCGATGGCTTAGTAGAAAGTTGTGGTGGTGTCTAGCCATCGAGCTCCTTTAGGATACCTCATTAAGGCTGGAAAGGGGAAGCTCCCTACGGGAAACCCAGCCAATCATATTACACTGCACGGAGCGAGTCCGACACCACCCGAGCGGAGGCGAGGACTTTCTACAAAACATATACCGATAACATTATAAGTTCTATAATATTTTTCCATTGCATGATCGAGCTCACATTTTTAGGTACGACATGTATGGTCCCGACAAAAGATCGGAACCACCAGGGACTTTTCCTTAGATACAAGAATGAAGGCCTTCTGTTTGATTGTGGGGAAGGGATTCAGCGTCAATTCAAGATAGCTGGGATAAAGTTGACTAAAGTGACTCGTATCTTGATAAGTCATTGGCACGGAGATCATGTATTAGGACTTCCGGGATTTATACAGAGCATGGCTGCATCTGATTATGAAGGGACTCTGGAGATTTATGGACCTATAGGCATCAAGGCAAGGATGAAGAGCATGATGGAGACTTTCCTCTTTGACAGGACGCTCCCATTAAAAGTTACCGAAGTGAAGGATGGGACGATCATCGATACAAAAGAGTTCAGTATCTCCTGCGGAAACCTCGAACACGGGATTCCGACACTCGGATACACATTCATCGAGAAAGACCGTAGAAGGATCAAGATGCCAGAACTAAAGAAGCTTGGAGTACCTGAAGGTCCACACATCGCAACGCTCCAGGAAGGAAAAGATATTGTCTATGAGGGTAAGAAAGTGAAGAGCACTGACACCACATATTTAGTCAAAGGCAAGAAAGTGACTATACTCTCTGACACATTCGTCTGCAAGGCATGTTATGATTTGGCGAAAGATGCAGACCTTCTCGTATGCGAAGCGTCGTTCACGAGCGAGCATGAAGAAAAAGCAACTGAGTATAAGCACATGACTGCCGAGCAAGCAGGACTTCTTGCTTCCAGATCAGAAGTAACGCGGCTTGTACTGACCCATTTCTCTCCAAGGTATAAGGATGTCTCTGTAATCGAAGATGATGCGAAAAAGGTTTTCGAGAACGTGACCTTAGCCTATGATTTCCTTAAGATGAAGGTCTGAACCAATCAAAGAACTTCTTCATACCCTCTTCGAGTTTTATCTTCGGTTCATACCCGATAAGTTTCTTGGCCTTGCTTATGTCTGCGTATGTGATCGGGACATCCCCTGGTTGCATAGGCATCTGGTTTATTATTGCCTGCTTACCTGTCATTTTCTCTATGGTCTTGATGAATTCGTTTAGTGACACAGGGTTATTGTTGCCCAGATTGATTATCTCGAATCCTTTGAGTTTCATCGAACCGATGATCCCTTCAACGATATCAGAGATAAATGTGTAATCCCTTTGGGTAGTCCCATCACCGAACTTATTGATGGGCGTTCCTTCCATTATTTTTTTCGTGAACATGAATGGAGCCATATCAGGTCTCCCGCTAGGACCATAGACTGTGAAAAAACGAAGGCACACTACATCCAGATCATACAGGCTATGATAACATTTACACATGAGTTCTCCTGCCCGTTTGGTGACTGCATAAGGACTGACGAGATTACGGAGGGTATCTTCTTCATTGAATGGCACATTGGTATTCTCACCATAGACACTGGAAGACGATCCGAAGATGAACTGTGTTATCTTTTGTTTTCTGGCAGCCTCAAGGAGATTTATCGTGCCTATGAGGTTGACATTACCGTATAGCTGTGGATCCTCGATCGAGGGTCTGACTCCTGCACGTGCAGCGAGATGTATGACTCGATTCACTCCCTGCTCTAGAAACACCTGGTTGACTGTGTCTGCATCTGTGATATCCCCTTTTATCAGCGTGAACTCCGGATTAGTTATCAAGATAGAGACATTATCCTCTTTTTGAGAGACATCGTAATAGTCGTTGAAATTATCGATAGCGACTACTGTGAACCCCTCGTTGAGAAGCTTCTCACAGGTATGGCTGCCTATGAATCCTGCTCCTCCTGTTACCAGAATTGTATCGACCATAATCCTACAAATTATCAACCTAGCCAAGATTATAAAGGTTTCGGCATTTTTTTTAACCATTACTTTTATATATTCTGGACACTATAAATTCGCAGTATGAATCTTGAAGCTTACCTTATCTATGTGGCGATTATCTTGCTTCTTGGAACGCTTTCATCTGCGCTTGCTTATCAGATGAAGACCTCGAATGTATTCTTCCTCATCTTGACAGGTATGATCTTCGGCGCATTAGGCATGATCCAGTTCCCTGCTACGGCTATAATCACGATATCGACAATCGCATTGATACTGGTCATTTTCGATAGTGCAAACAAGTTCTCGATCAAGGATTTCCTCCGCCATTCTATTGATGCCGGAACACTTTCTTTGATATTTCTTGTTTTCAATATTTTCTTTATGACTATAGCTGTCCATTTCTTCTTTCATCTGAATATATTATTGTCACTTCTGTTCGCATCGCTCATCTATGGGATAGATCCTATGATTGCGCTTGTCATGCTCAAAGGGAAAAAAAGCGATACAGTAAGCATATTAGAAGTAGAATCTATAATCAACACGCCCCTGACAATCATCATTCCGTTCCTTATTCTCTCCCTCATCAAGAAAAATGCGATTGCATTCTCAGATATGTCATCTCAGATTGTACCTTTCATCCAACAGATAATCCTTGGTATAGGGATAGGAGTGATTCTCGGTTTTTTGGTAGTTCTTGTCCTCAAGCATAATTTCATGGGCGACCTCTCTCACCTTACTCTTCTGACATCATCGATCATCTGTTATGTCTTCGCAGAATACATCCAGGGAAGCGGGGTCCTTGCGATAACTGCTTTCGGTCTGATTTTCGGTAACACTAAGATACACCACAAGGTAGAGCTAGAGAACTTTGCATCCATCTTTTCATACACTTTAGAGATATTGGTTTTCATTCTCATGGGGACTTTCCTGATTATCCAACCAGAATACATTCTCAAAGGCACAGCCCTCTTCGTATTCTATCTTCTGGTAAGGTTTGCGTCTGTCTATGTCTCATTCCCGAAGATTGGGTTATCAGATAAGATATTTATGTCTTTGAATGTCCCAAAAGGAATAGATGTAGCAATAATTGTACTTCTCCTCATCTCCCAATATAACACTATCGAAGGGATGATGAGCGTGATAAATCTTTCACTGCTCTTCATACTTTATAGTATAGTGCTCTCGACGATAGTAGGGACCTTCGGGGGGAACTTGTTCAAGAATGTTATCGTTCCAAAAAAAGCTAGGTCTTTATCGCGAGCTTGATATCGCCCGCCTTGACGGTCTTTCTGCCAGCATGCATAGCAAGCCTGACTGCTGACTGCGCAATCTCTTCTGCTCTCTCCTCGATAATATTCTTTAGAGCTTCTTTTGCTTTATCAGATACTCGTTCTGCACCAGAATTTTTGATGATCTTTTCCATAGCAGCTAGTGGGATTAGTCGTTTTGACATTTTATGATTCCTCCGTAAGACATAAATAGTCTAAGTAGTTATGGATTCGATGCACTTTTTAAAATTTTCGTACCATGAACAGAAAAGGAAAGGGGATTTCAGCAGAAAGGGAACTCATTCATGCACTCTGGAGTATAGGTTGGGCAGCACATAGGATAGCTGGAAGTGGTTCTTCAAAGTACCCTAGTCCAGATGTCATCGCAGGGAACGGAGGACGGATTCTCGCTATTGAATGTAAGGTCTGCAAGGGAGACAATCAATATTTCACGAAACAGGAGATTGAAGAATTACAGACATTCTCAAAGATGTTCGGTGCTGAGTCTTACCTCGCTGTGAAGTTCGCGAAGAAAGGTTGGTTCTATATGAAACCTGAACATCTGAAGGAGACTGAGAAAAGTTTCGCTATGTCAAGAGCGATGTGTGACCTCTATGGAAAGAGCCTAGAAGACGTAGTAAAATAATACTTTCCTCAATATTTTAATGTTTGAACATCCAGGGATATTCATCCTCAATCTCCTCGACAAGGACTTCTGGCTTGAATACTCCAAGTTCTGTGATGACACCATCTACTGACTCGCTGCTGATGATCTCAAACGCATGGTTATCTATGGTTATTTCCTTAGGTGCCTTGTCCCATACCTCTTTTCGCCCACGGGATTCGATAGGTTCTTCAAATCCGAAGATTGTCTCAGGATCGAATTTCCATGAATCAGTGCATGAATAGACTGGGATATCATAACGCCCCGCAACCTCTGCAAAAAGCTCGCTCCCGATCTTGTTTATGACTTTCCCTTCTGCGGTGATCGCATCAGCACCTATCAGCATGATATCTGCTTTTTTGAGCGCTAACCTGGCTGCAGAATCTACAAAGTGTGTAACGGGTATTCCTGCACGGGAGAGTTCAAGTGCTGTTATCCGCCCTTGAAATCTTGGTCTTGTCTCGGTATTGTGTACAGAGAACCTCTTCCCTTGCTTTTTCGCTTCCTTAAGTATATTTACTACAGTCGAGCTATGGCAATGCGTGAAGACTATCATGCCGTTCTTGATCTTCATACTGCCTATATCTGAGATTCTTCTATTGACATCTCGGATATGTTTCTGCGCTTCTTGAATATTAAGAAGTATCTCTCTCTTAAATACACGCAGATCATCGTGTGGAAGGTCTTTGAACACATAGAGAAGCGCATTTCTGAGGCAGGGTTCAGTAGAACGGGCTTTGATAAGGAGATTCCTGGTCTTGGAAAGCTCTAGGAGAAGCGTATTGGGTGTTTTCGCGCGTGTTGCAGTCACTGTCTGCTTGATCGCTTTCACTGCTTCATTAGCGACTGCCTGCGCACCTTGTATACGTAAGCTCTTGATATCCCGGATTACTTGTGATACATCAGCCAAAGGTACACCTCAAAAAATGAGAAAAAATGAAATAAAAAAATTATTTCTTTTTCTTTGTTACTTTCTTCTTGATTCCTACCCTTTTCTCGATAAGCTTCTCTTCTTGTAGGATACTCGTCGCAAGTCGTTCTATGTGCAGCTCCATGCGTGCGACTCTACGCTCCATGATCACGAGTATTCGGAGTGCAAACACGATTGCAAGGAGTGTGCCAGCGACGATTGCAAGAGTGACGTGTATAACTTCCATAACCATTTAATACCACCTCTTTAATGGATATTTTATATATTGGCTGGTATAAAAAGATTTCTTTTTTCTGGGGGGTTTATGGAAATGTACAGACGTAGACCATTTTAGGCACATTTGAATCATTATATCAAGACATAATGAAACTCAGACAAGTTCAAAGTGCCCAAAATGGGAAGCATTTCCATAAACCCCCAATTTTAATAACCCAAGAAAATGTACAGCCGAAAATCATTTTAGGCACATTTGAATCATATACTCAGGACAGAACACAAATCAATCGGTTTCAACGTGCCTAAAATGAGGTCATTTTATTCAGAGCACCAGTTTAAATCTTATGGAAATGTACAGACGAATACCCTTTTAGGCACATTTTAATCATATTATCAGGACAAACCATCAATAAAAGACTATCTAAGCACCCAAGATTAAAACCATTCTCTCGTCAGAGTCACTACCCAAAAAAGAAAAACTTTATAAATGAATTGAGAATCACGTGTTTATCGAAATGTGTACCTAGGGTATACATCTCTGTACACCAGCCTGAAAAGAAGCGCTTTTCAGTACGTTATTTCTAAAAAGTGCTTCACCAAAAGGCAGTTTACGCGCATTGACAGGTATAAAGAGAATTTACTATGCCAAATAAACGATTTCCGCGAAGCGGATCCATGCAGTATTGGCCCAGAAAAAGGGCAGCACGACCTTATGCAAAGGTCAGAGCCTGGCCAAAGTCCAAAGAAGCGCAAGCTCTAGGGTTCGCTGGATACAAAGTCGGAATGACTCATGTTCTTATGACTGACAACAGGAAGGAGTCTACTACTAAAGATATGGAGATAAGTGTTCCAGTTACTATTATCGAATGCCCTCCAATAAAAGTTCTCGGTGCAAGACTGTATAAGAAAGTCGACCACGAACTTAATATCATTAAAGAAGTCCAGGCTAAAGGCCTTGACAAGAACCTCTCAAGAAAGATCTGTGTTCCGAAGAAAGAATCTGGAAATATTCTGGAAGATGAAGACTTTGATGAGGCAAGGATTATCGTACATACCCAACCTTCACTTGCAGGGATTGGGAAGAAGAAACCTGAAATCTTCGAGGTAGGTCTCGGAGGGAAAAAAGCAGAACAGATTACATTCATCAATGATAACCTGGGGAAAGAGATAAAGGTTGACACCCTATTCAAACCAGGAGACCAATTAGATATACATTCAGTGACCAAAGGAAAAGGGTTCCAGGGCGCAGTCAAGAGATTCGGTATCAAGATAAGGCAGCACAAAGCAGAGAAGACCAAACGTGGAGCAGGAAGTCTTGGTGGATGGAAAGCCCAAGGACATGTCATGTACAGGGTTCCAGCTGCAGGCCAGATGGGTTACCACATGCGGACTGAATATAATAAATGGCTTCTGAAAATCGGAGACACTCCAAAAGAAGTAAATCCAAAAGGGGGATTCATACATTACGGAGAAATCAAGAGCACATTCATATTAGTTAAAGGATCTGTTGCAGGAGCGACAAAAAGGCTCATCATCTTCAGCCGACCCATGAGACCGAGCACGAAGATACCTGGAGAAGCCCCAGATATTGGATATATCAGCACAGACTCAAAACAGAGATAAGATGGAACTAACGATAAAAGACGCATCAGGGAAAGAAATCGGAAAGCAGAAGCTACCGGTTCAGTTCGAAGAAGATATCAGGCTCGATATCGTGAAACGGGCGGTCCATGCGATTGAATGCAACCAAAGGCAGAGGTACGGCGCGGATCCAAGAGCCGGTCTCAGAGCATCCGCAGATGTTTCTAGACGAAGAAGGAAGTATAGAGGCTCATATGGACATGGTATCTCAAGGGTTCCGAGGAAGGTCCTTTCTAGGAGAGGGACCAGGATGAACTGGGTAGGCGCAGAAGCACCGGGAACAGTCAGCGGAAGACGGGCCCACCCACCTAAGGCAGAAAAGATTTACAATCAGAAAATCAATGCAAAAGAGAGGAAGAAAGCTATCAGATCAGCGCTCCATGCTAGCATTGATAGGAAAATGGTTGAGAAGAGAGGCCATTTCCCACCTAAAGATTATCCTTTCATCATCAATGACTCTTTCGAGTCCATGAAAAGGACAAAGGATGTGATCGATGCACTGACCAAAGTAGGACTCACTGAAGAACTAGACAGGACAAGCGGTAGGAAGATCAGAGCAGGTAAGGGTAAGATGAGGAACAGGAGATATAAATCAAAGACCGGAGTCCTTGTTGTAGTCTCAAAATCATGCGAATTATCCATTGCAGGAAGAAACGTCCCTGGTGTGGATGTGATTACGATAAAAAGACTAAATGCCAAGTACCTCGCACCTGGATCTGATCCAGGAAGATTGACGCTCTTCACGAATGGCGCAGTCGAGATCATGGAAAAAGAAAAACTGTTCATGTAAGATGGAAATCAAAAAAACCGTAATCAAATACCCTCTTTCGACAGAGAAATCTCTTCGATTGATGGAGTCTGAGAACAAGCTCATCTTCATTGTTGAGCGAAGCGCGGTCAAACAGGAAATCAAAGAAGAGATTGAAAGACGGTTCAAGGTGAAGATCGATAAGGTCAACACCCTTATCGGAGCTGATGGTAAAAAGAAAGCATATATCAAGTTCAGCGATGAGACACCTGCAATCGATGTTGCGACTAATCTAGGATTGATGTAAATGGGAAAGACACTTATCCAACAGGCACGAGGAAAAGGCGGTTCGAATTATGAAGCGCCAAGTTTCAAGTACAGAGGAAGAGCAAAACATAAGAGCTTCTCTCAAGAGTGCATGAATGGAAAAGTCTTAGACATCATCACATGTAGGGGTCATTCCGCTCCACTCGCTGTCGTCGAGTATGAAGACAAGGAGATCTGCCTGCTTATCGCTCCTGAAGGGATCAGGGTAGGAGAATCCGTCACCACAGGAGGCACAGAATCATTCGATCATGGACACACTTTCAAGCTTCAAGACATCCCTGAAGGGACGCTTGTATATAATATTGAATCAAGCCCAGGAGACGGCGGAAAGTTCTGCCGGGCATCAGGTACATTTGCAAGGGTTGTCACAAAATCAGGAGGGAAGATAGTTATTGTCCTCCCATCCAAGAAGAAAAAGGAGTTCCAGCCAGATTGCCGGGCCACTATCGGGGTCGTCGCAGGGGGTGGAAGGACCGACAAGCCATTCCTAAAGGCAGGGAAAAAATTCCACGCAATGAGGGCGAAGAACAAACTATATCCGATTGTCTCCGGTTCAGCTATGAACGCTGTAGACCATCCTTTCGGAAACAAACGATCATCACGTAAATCAAAAGCCAAACCTGCCCCTACAAACGCTCCTCCGGGAAGGAAAGTAGGAATGATCAGGGCAAGGCGGACAGGACGGAAGAAGAAATAAAATGGCAAAGAAAGAATTTACCTATTACGGGAAACGTGTCGACGAGCTGAAGGAATTGAGCATCGATGATTTCGCACAGATTTCGACCGCGAAGATTCGAAGGAAGATCAAGAGAGGATTCACAGAAGAGCAGAAGAAACTCCTCCGGAAGATCAGGTTCGGAAAAAAGGATGTCGAGACCCATTGTAGGGATATGCTCATCCTTCCTGAGATGATAGGGATGACCATAAAGGTCCATAATGGAAAATCATTCGAACCTGTTGCGATCATACCTGAGATGATAGGACACTCACTAGGAGAGTTCTCTCTGACCAGAAAGAAGCTTCAGCATAGCGCACCAGGAGTAGGCGCATCTAGATCAAGTCAATCAGTATCCGTGAAATAAATATGAAACAGAACTATCCAATCAAGATTGATAAGGAGAACATGGCGTACGTTGCAGGCGTTAACCTCGGGATCTCGTCCAAGGTCTCTATAGAGCTAGCTAGCTGGATCCGTGGAAAATCAGTCGAGAAGGCCAAAGCCATGCTCGAGAGGGTCATCGCAATGAAAGAGGCTGTCCCTTATAAGAGATTCAATAAGGACGTAGGGCACAAACCGGGGATCGGACCTGGAAGGTATCCGGTAAAGGCATCCCAAGAATTCCTTGGTCTCATCAAATCAGCTGAATCAAATGCTGTAGACAAAGGATTGAACCCGGCTGACTTATTCATACTCCATATCTCAGCTGACCGGGCTGCACAGCAGTGGAAATACGGAAGGCAGAGGAGAAGAAAAGCGAAAAGGACACATGTCAAGATCGTATTGAAAGAGAGCGGAAAGAGATCAGCTCCAAAGGCCGCTGAGAAACCAACGGAAAAAGCCGTACAGAAAGAAGAGATCAAACCTATCACTGAAGCAGTAAAGACTCCAGAAGTCAAACCAGTAGTGAAAGAAGAGAAAAAACCTGCTGACAAACCTACCGCTCAACCAGAAGTCAAACCAACAGTAGAAAAGGTAGCTCCAGTGAAAAAGGAAGAGAAAATAGAACAACCAGCTGACACGCCTAAGGAAACAGTGAAAGAAAAGATACCAAAAACAGTAACTCCGGAACCATCACCAATGAAAAAAGTAGAGCAACCGGCTGAAACCCCAAAAGTTGTCCAAAAAGAAGAGACAAAAAAACCAGTTGAGGCACAACCAATAAAAGTTGAAAAAGAAGAAGCCAATACATCAGATTCACAAGATAAAAAACCAGAATCCCAAAAATGATTGAGAAAAAATTCGTAGTCGAAAAAATCAAAGAGTTCCAGATACAGGAGTTCGTAACTGAAAAGGTTAAAAACGCTGGTCACAGCCACACCAAACTAAAACGGACGCCTTTAGGAGAGAAGATCATAGTCCATAGTTCCAGACCGGGAATGATTGTGGGCAGGAAAGGGGCGACGATCAAAGAGCTTACTGAAAATCTAAAGACCAAATTCAATCTTGAGAACCCTCAGATTGAGATAAGCGAAGTCGAACAACCTGACCTGGATGCACAGATTGTAGCTGAAAGGATTTCCTCATCACTAGAAAGATTCGGCTCCCAGAGATTCAAAGGTGTTGGGCATAAGGTCATGAGCGATGTCATGGCGGCAGGAGCATTAGGGATAGAGATCCTTATTTCAGGGAAGATCCCAGGATCCAGAGCAAGGAGATGGCGATTTTACCAGGGC
>JAUUYB010000056.1 GCA_030590605.1 Candidatus Woesearchaeota archaeon | reverse complement strand
TCGGGAATACCCGTTTCACTGCGTGCGCGAGGACGTGGGAAGCAGAATGCCTGAATACCTCTATGCCTTCAGGGTCCTTATGAGTGAGGATCTTGAGTGTAGTATCAGCAGTTATAGTAGTAGTGAGATCACGGACTTCTCCGTCAATGACGCAGGCAAGGGCATCCTGGGCTAATCTTTCACCGATGCTTCTCGCAACGTCCAAGCAAGTTGAACCGTCTTTGATATCTAGTTTTTTTCCGTCTGGTAGAGTTACTGTTGCCATCTGTGATAGGAGGTTTGATAGATATATAAGTTTTACTTAGATTGGAGTATTTTAAGCTCTTACTTTAACTATAATAACCGATGCAGGCTCCAGCCCAATCCTCCCCCTTGGCGACAGACGGTCATCCGCTACGCGTATGCCCTACGGACCACCCCGTATGGGGCAGGTCCCCCGGTCCGACCTGTGCCAGGGAGGATCGAGCTTACGCTAGAATGAAAAAACTAAGAAATGACTCATATGTCATAGATGCCTGTGCATCTGTTTCTCGAAGTCAGGCTGACCTCTACTTCGTTTAGGTCTTTCCTGTGTGCAAGTATGGCCTTCACTGTCTGGTATGCGAGGTCAGGAGTGTTGGAATTCGCGGAGAGGTGGCCTAAGAAGATCCTCTTTAGCCTGTTAGTGGCATTCTCGAGCAAAAGGAGGCCGCAGTCTTCGTTTGAGAGGTGTCCGTTATCTCCCGCGATCCTGTTCTTCAGGAATTTTGGGTATCTGCACTCCTCCAGCATGCAGAGATCATAGTTCGTCTCCACAAGTACTCCATCCAGTTGCTTCATCCATCTCTTGGTGTTCTCACAAGGATATCCAATATCTGTCAAGACGCCGAACGAATGCCCGTTGTCCTGGATGACGAAACTCACAGGATCAGCTGCATCATGGAGCTTAGGATAGCTGTGCACCTTAGTATCTCCTATCTCAGTCATCTCATCGTTCTTGATGATATGGAGATTCGGGATCTCTCCTATCAGATCTCTTGCATAGCGGTAAGTGTCCTGAGTCATGTAGATAGGGATATGGAGCTTCCTCGCGATCACTCCCACACCAGAGATGTGGTCGGTGTGTTCGTGGGAGACAAAGCATGCGTCAACCCTTCTCGGGTCTCTATCTATAGTCTCCATGCGTTTCGAGAATTCCTTGAAAGAAATGCCTACATCGACCAGGATACGTGCAGTGTCAGTCTCGACATAGACGCAGTTGCCGTTGGATCCTGATGCAATGGGAGATATCTTCATTAGTCGCTGTCACCTGATGGAGATTGAACGATTCGTCATGGGATTTAAATGTTTCGGGTGTTGAGTTTTTTTGTATATCTTATTGGTTTTGTACATCATGATGTTTTATGTATATTTGTACGCTTCAGCACCCCCACCACCGATGGCGGCAGGCGACCAACCTTTTAGGAAAAGCTTGAGCAAAACACGGCGGGCTAAAGCCCACCAACAACAAAATGGGTGGCGCCACCCCAGGTCCGACCTGCGCTAGGAGAAGGGGGTGCTTACGCTGATTGTTTACATTGATTATACAGATTATATATGTATAGAAAATCTGTACTAAGAAGGTCATTCCTTGTTCTTCAGGCGTTCTTTCAGGGCTCTTGCCTGGCTTTCAAGGCTCTCGAGGAGGTCCAGGTCAGAGAAGCTCTCTTTTGCGCATTGCTCGCAGTAATATCCGGATGCTCCTTTCAATGCGAATTTCGCATCTTTTCCGCAGATTATGCAATGCTTTGTCATAGGGGAGGAGATAGAAATATGATTAATAAATGTTTCGTCACTTCCTGGTCTCCTGTAATATCGCCAGCCTTTCAGATGTCTTCAGGGATGATTTCACAAGGAGTTCATTATGGGTCTTCAGCTGTTCTATCCGCTGATCCTTTCTCTCGAGCTCTTCTGCGTACCATTGTTTCAATTCGTCGTACTTCTTCCTGGATATGGTCTTAGCTTTTGCCATCATATATATTATGGGATAAATGACTATAAATAATTTACTTAGAAAGGCTATAATTTCATCCCATAGAATATGTTATGTTTAGTCCGGGTCAACTTAACCCTGATGCTTCCTTTTGCGTCTGCTGCATTACCTATCACTATACATCTTCCCTCAGCCACGGCTATCCTCTCTTTTGGAAGGCGGCCTGGAGAGATGATATCCGCTTTGATGATGTCTCCTTTCTTGAAAGGCTTCGGAAGCTCTTTAGACTTCCTGATATCGAAATCGGATTCATCAAGAATCAGTTTTTTTCCAGTCTCTTTCTCAAGGTCTTTAAGATAGTCCATGAACTTTTCCATGTCGATCTGCTTTATAGGATTCTTTCCGAACTTGTAATTGAGGAAGTTCTGGATCCCTATCATAGAATCTCCTGCTATCTGTATGATCCCATCCATCTGATCATTGTTTATCCCATCCAACAATATTGGTGCGATAAGGATATGGGATTTTCCTTTGCTTTGAATGTATTTACACATGTCGATGACATGATCTACATCGAACCTGCAATCCGCGATCTTCTCTGCGATTTTTTTGTCAGTCGCATTCAGTGAGACATTGAATCTGGTCAGCCCTGCATCCAGCAGCTCGTCCACTTTCTTCCTGGTCAGCATAGTGGCATTAGTGTCCATCGATATCGTCTTCACTTGAGGGAGAGCAGCCATATCCCTGATCAGGTCTGCCAATGGTGAATATAGCAATGGTTCTCCCTGGGTCCCGATATGGATCTCGATCCCGGCTTCATCCTTATATTCAAGAAGTCGTTGTAGCTCTTCGATCATATAATCCTTTTCCACAACGAATTCTGTCTGCCTCTTCTTTTCATCGACAGAGCAATAGATACAGTTGATATTGCAGCCGGTGAGGGGTTTTATTTCTATAAGGGTAGTGCCTCGATCCACGATCCCGAAAGAACCGGATCCGAATAAGGGTATGCCAGAATTCTTATGGACATAGACAGTCCTTTTTTCGTTTGACATCCGAGTCATCTGTCTGAATCCTTTGTCAATCATGCTGTTTATCTTGTTCCATGCCTTGTTCTCGCTCTTTGTATCTAAGATAATCTTACCATCATCTATGATATAGGAACCGATCCTTTCAATGTCAGGCCTTTGGATCATGAAATGGAATGCTTTGTAGAATACTGCTTCCACTTGATTTTCTTTCTCAAAAAAACGGATATCCTGGAAAGATACTGTTACCTTCATACAGGGAACAAATGTATTGTCTCTTATAAAATGTGTGTTCTTCAGAGGTTATATGGATTTTTTCTTCTCGTCGAGAAAATATTTTTTTATGCAAATCGTATAAACCCAAAATGACTTTTTTCGTGCCAAGTGAGTAAAAAATAAGAAATATTTTTTGTGTTGCAATGAAATAATACTATTGTCATTGAACGGTCATTAAATTTTTTTATTCAGTCGTTTGTCGACGGAAAAAAACGTTGTCCTAAAGTCGTAACGAAAACCAGATTTTCTATTCTCAAAAATATTCCTTGGAAAATTCTCTTTAATTACTCTATTTTGGAGTCGCTAAAAGTATATAAACAAGTAACCTCTTGGTATTTCTATTTTAATTGTTATTGGAAGATAATAAAGGTGGTTCGACATCGTGTGGTGGGAACACACCTGAAGGTGATTGAATAATGGGGGATGAGAAAGTTGTATATCATTATGATTTAGGGCTACCTCTTCTTTCTGTTCCAAGTGGATCTTCAATCATCGGTATCATAATCAAACCAATGACACAAACGTGAACTGAGGAATTTGCTGAGAGACTGCAAAATAAGCCGTCCATTTGGAGGGTTTATGCAATTTCTTTCAGTTAATCGACAATGAAGTTTACAATGCGGCAGGAGCCGTTTTTCACATCATCTTGATGTGAAGGAGGAAAAACAAAATGAATAAGCTAATAGCAATGGTTGTAGTCGCATTATTTGCACTACCTATGGTTTTCGCTAACAGCATTTCGGTCGGCACCGGAGTTGACATCATAACTGAAGACTTCGAACCGCTCGTTTGGCTATGCGATACCAGGATGGTATTCGATGATAACACTGAACCAGGAAGGTTAGGAGATCTAGAGCTCACAGAGAGGATTAACAACTATGCTTTCGAAGGAGAACAGATCGCTTGGAATGTCCTTGTCATGGACAAGAACGGCATCGAGAAAGTCCAGGATGTATTCGCAACAATCGGCGACGTCCAGGGAATCGGCAATGACATCGAAGTCAACTGCCAGGAATCCGATGGACAGATCGAAATGTGCAATGCATGGATTCTAGAAGAACAGATTACCCAGTTCGATAACCAGGTCATGAGATTCTATGACTGCCTTTTTACAGTAGAGACTGTTGAAAGCATGTACGGCGAATACTGGATAACTGTCGAAGCTATGGATCTTGACGGACTTTCCGGAACAATGGCAGAGAATGAGTATTGGTTCCTTAACCCTGCAATCGCTCTAGACCTTGAGGGAGACCTCATCTTCGACGAAGTCAGGCCAGGTACTATGTCTTATTCCGAGACCCTATTGATCGGAAACGACGCAGATGATGGAAGCGGAGTTATGCTGGATATGTTCATAACCGGTACAGACTTCTATGACTCCTCATCAAGCGGAGCTATGTGCCCTATTACAAACCAGCTAAGTCTGACTGCATTCAATTATTATGCAGTAAGTGGAGCATATAACACCCAGATGGACGGACGATCGGATATTGAAGGATACGTACCTATCACGTACGGAATCGGTTTCAACGATCCAACTCCATTCTACGGCAACGCTGAAATAATGCAGGTATTCCCTAACGGACCATACTGGATGGCGAACATCCTTGCACCTGGAGCAGAGCTAGCAATGACCTTTAGGCTTGCGCTACCTGAACCATGCAACGGAGACTTCGATACTGGAAGCATTTATTTCTGGGGAGAAGCAATTTAAGGCTAACGCCTTTTTTTATTTTTTTTTTTTTTTAAAATATTATTATCACAACATTTAAGTAGTATTAAACGCAAGGTCCTTCAAGGGGGATCACCAACTAGGGGGTTTTATAATGAAACGACTATTTATCCTATTCATATTCATATCATCTATACTAGCTACGGGGGTGGCAGCAGAATTTTGGGCATGTTTCAATTATCAGGAGAGAATCAATTACTGCGATTACGGCAAAGCTGATGAGACCTGCGATAACCATAACGGCTGTGCGATGTGCATGTCTGTCTATGATGAAGTAGAAGAGTGTTTCTACCATGGTGTCTGGCCGAAATGCAACCAGCTCAATCCTAATGACTGTCAGACGTTCGGCGGCGGAACAATAGACACGCAGCCACCATCTATAACATTCTCAAGCCCAAAACTTGATGGAACCTCACTTTTCACATCAACCAGGGTCCCATTCATATTCAGTCTCGATGAGAGGGCAGCAGTATATTATTATGATAACATCCATGGAAGAGGGAGATGGACAAGAGTCTGCACTTCCTGCACTTCCTATGACAGATCAAGAAGCTTCAAGGAAGGATTCAATGATCTTACAATCAGGGCTGTAGATGTCGTAGGAAATGAAGGAACACTAGATCTGGAGTTCTTCGTAGACTCGAAGAAACCAAGAGTGTATAAGACCCTCCCTAGGAGAGGATTCGCAGACGGAAATTTCTATATAGAATACAGTGAAGTGAATCCTGTAGAGCTTCTCATCCACTGGAAAGAAGAAGGCAGCACCGGATACCCACTCACCCAGGTGATCCCACTTGGGGACTGCGTACCTGTACGGACGACCAAGATGGGATGTACTACTGCAATCAATGTAGATCTGTTCCATGGCAAAGAGATAGAATATTGGGTGACACTCACTGATATTGTCGGTAATGTAGGCACATCAAGGCATTATGATCTTGAAGTCGATATCGTTGCGCCAGTGATCAATGAATTCAATCATGAACAAGACGGAAGACGTATGTACTTCACGTTCAACATCACGGAAGATAATTTTGATGAGATCAAATATATGGATAACACTGATACAAGACCGCGATGGAGAAGGCTCTGCTCAAGATTGAGAGACGGAATCTGCAAGACTCGAAAATCGTTTTCCACTGGTCAGCATGATCTGGATATCAAGGTGCTTGACGATGCAGGGAATTATGTCGAAACATCATTAGCATTCGATGTGTAGATTCCATCTATCTATAAATCGGGGGAAAGATAGATGAGGGGGGAGGAAAAAATGAAAAAAGGGGTAACAATATTCTTTTTTTTAGTCTTTGCTTTTTTTATGAGCACAACAACAGCCAATGCGTGCTGTCCGGATCCAGTCGAGGTACCTGTCCAATCCTGTATGGGAGAGGGAGAGCTCTATCTATATTCCGGCGATGTCTTCCAGGATATTGACACGAGTTTCACTGTCCAGCGCGATCGGTTGTATATATTCACGTCAAGGACAAAGGAAGAGCTTGGCCTTTCAGCTAAGGTGGGCGGAAGCGCTGCCACTATCCAGACGTATGCCTTAACCCCTAAAAAGATCTACATGATAGAGACCTCCCCTGGTTCTCTAGTCGAGATATTTGCTTCTTCCTCAACGCACAATGCCAGGCATGTCCAGGGATACCTCGCCCAGGACCCAGCCACTCCTGTGTATGATCTTGACACCATGCAATATGATTACAAGGCAATCGTCACTGATACATATTATCTGACTCCCGGAACATATTC
>JAUUYB010000011.1 GCA_030590605.1 Candidatus Woesearchaeota archaeon | reverse complement strand
GCTGTGTTGATATCTACTTCCAACGTCCTGCAACAAAGGACCTTACTGGTAGGTCAGGAGGCGAGGAAGAGCATAACTAATGCTATCGAAGTAATCTCGATTATGACAGCGACCAATTCGACTGATGAATCATTTAATGATTTCGAGATCTTCATCCGATTATCCGCTGGGTCAGATGCACTGCAGATGCGGCTCTTTGATCTCCAGTATATTTCGTCTTTCTTCGACGAGGGTGCGGATCTTTTCTATGTGGTGAACCAGACCTCTGTTGTAGTCGGTGAGATAAATTCGACGTGGGCTACGGTCTATGATATGGATGATGACGGCATCGATGATATGGTGAGGATACTGAATAATTCAGATAGGGATGAGGATCTGCTCCAGTTCAATCTGACATCTTTAGGATTGTCTGATAACATATCTCTTAACGTAGACTTTTCCGATGCAGGGACTACTTCATTTAGTTTCAACCTGGATGAGATCGCGGTGGTATTCAATGAGGACGTCTACGGCATAGTGTCGATAACTAATGGGCGTGCGAATGAGGATATGGTAATCAATGACACATCTATCGTGACTGTGAAAGAGTCTCCTTCAACTTGTTCATTCCAGGTGCTTCAGCCACAGACTAAGTATTGTTACAAGGTTGTAAATGGCAACTCCGATATGGTATTGAATTCAGGAGAACGGTTCAAGATACTATACAAGGTGAAGAAAGGGAACAGGATCTATACTGGAGATGATTTCTCGTTCATCTTCACGAATGAGAAAGGCAGGATGACTGAAGCGAGTGCTAGGACACCGGATGTAGTAGTCTCGACAAAGACCAAGCTTTGGCCTTTAGGATAATTCTTCTGATTTTTTAATTGCATTGTTTTGCATATCTCTTTTTTATTTAGTGTTTTTTATTTTTTTATTGTAGTTTTCTATAAAACATATTTTGGAAATTTATCATTTTCTACTGGGCCAGAGTAAACAAAGTTTTTAAATGGTAATCCGAGGTAGATGAGTAAAGGGGTAGTGAATGCTAGGCAAATTATTCTCAAAAAAGGAGAAACCAAGCGGAGATATCGAATCGCTGAAGCAGAGGTTCAACCAGATAAATGGTCAGCCGGGTGTAGCTCCTGCTCAAACTCCTGCTCAGCCTGCAGCACCGCAAGATAATGGTGCGCCGCAACCGCCTGGGGCAGCGACTCCAATAGAACCACAAAAAGTTGAAAATCCGATTCCTCCGCAACCCGCTCCTGTTCAGCAATCACCTGCTCAAGCTAACCCGGCAGCACCTGTCCAGCCTGCTTCGACTGCTCAGCCTGAAGTTCAACCCACTCAGCCTGAAGCACAGGTCCAGCCTGCTTCGACTACGCCAGCAGCGCCTACAGATCATCCAGTAGCACCACCTCAGCCTTCGGCAGATGCGTCTGCTACCTCTCAGCCTGAATCTTCTACTCAGCCAGCAGCACCTGCTGTAAATCCTGATCCTGCAGCACCTGATACAACTCCAGAGAAACCCGAATTCGAGGTTGTTGAAGTTATAGAAGGTGGAGATGATCTTGAGTCTGTTAGTCTTGATTCCCCTGTCGAGAATCAGCCTATCCAGGATAATCCCTCTCCAGATCATAAGGCTCCGCCAGGTGACCCTCAGAAGATGGGAGCGACCAAGATATCCAAGTACTTGGACAACCTGAAGGATGAGCTTGATGACACGAAGCTTACCAGTCTGATAATCCAGCAGGTGAAAGAGCTGATTGAGATAGACCAGAACCTGAACAATAAGATCAGGGATTTGGAGGATAATCTCAAGAAAGAGGCAAAGGGTAGGGAGAAGCTTAAGGATCAGATCGATAAGCATTATGATGAGTTCAAGAAGAGTGAGAAGAATATGGATAAGTTCATTGCACTTTATGAGGTAGTTACGAATCAGTTCAATCCGTTCATTGAGCAGCCAAAAGCCCCTGAGGTCAGTCAAGACTTGAAGCAAGAGATGAATATTCCTGAGATTCCTAAATCAAAAAGTCCAGTCGCTTCTGAAGTGAAGCCTGAGCAAGCAGAACCTGAACCAGTGAATTCCCCTGAACCGGCTGAAGAACCAGATGAGGAAAAGAATCAGACACCTCCAGTTGATGATAAGACCGAATCACCAGAAAAGGTAGTAGAAGAATTATCTCCTGAATTGCATTTTGAGACTAAGGACGGCCAGACGATCAAGAATCTCTCTGAATTGGTCACACTCCTTAAGGGTATGTCAAGCGAAGTCTTCTCTCATCATGTCACGAAGACCGGAAACGATTTCTCAGCGTGGGTCCATCATGTCCTTAAGAATGAGGAGCTCGCAAAAGAGCTTGGTCCATTGAAGAACAGGTTAGACATGATCCGGGCAATCATGGATCATATCTGATCACTTGGCTCGGTAGAGTGTTTTCTTCTCAAACGGTCGCTTCTTGA
This sequence comes from Candidatus Woesearchaeota archaeon, assembly GCA_030590605.1. Lineage (GTDB taxonomy): Archaea > Nanobdellota > Nanobdellia > Woesearchaeales > JAUUYB01 > JAUUYB01. The sequence continues at coordinate 14,324 of JAUUYB010000011.1, read as the reverse complement.
AGAAGTCAGATAGTGCTAAGGTAGTGAAAGAGTCCCAGTTGCTTAGGATGAGTTCGACATCATCTACAGGGATTTTGGTCTTGATGCTGATTTGTTCAGACGTAAAAAAATCTTCTTTATGTTTGTTGAGAAATCCTATGATCTTTAGAGATTTGTCAGAGTCGACCCACATGCCCTGAAAATATTTCTTGAATCTCCTTTTGTGTTCAGGGTTCTTGGAGACGCATATCAGGTTGCTTCGGATGATCTTTTGCTTGTTGCCTTTATAGATCATCTTTGCGCTGATAAGGCCTGCTTTCTCGAGTTTCCTGATATTTTCATGGAGCGTCGAGCTTGAGTGCCCGATTTCCTCTTTTATCCTTGCAGCGGTGGTATCTTCTACAGAAGAGAGGTGAATCAGGATTTTCCTTGGGATATCCTGGCTCCAGAGGAGTTCGATATTGGCTCTCTTGGTGGGTGCTATGGAATCTGGAGTGATCTCAATCAATCCTGATGTATTGTTGTTGTAGTAGACGCAATACTTCATACGATAGATACGGTTTTTTTTCTATTTAAAACTATCTATTTATTCGGTAATTCCGAAAAACTGAAAAACGAAACATTTAAATATCTCTATGGCTAAATTGGGGTATATTGATTGATGAATGATTATAGTAACATACAGTTTTGTATATTAGTGGCAAGGGATGGAGCAGGAAAATGGGATTTGGAACGATCGTTGCGAGTATAATCATGTTCATTGCAGTATTGACGCTTTCTACTAGTGTTTTTATAATAATGAAAAACGATATGGCAGAGCAGACCTCTGCGATGAGGGTGCAGTCAAAAGCGCTGTCTAACAATATCAAGACAGATATTGATATCATTAACCTTGGATATGACAATGTCACCAATACTACGATCGTTAGTGTCAGGAACAGTGGATCTACGAAGTTATCGCTGGATTATACTGATCTTTTTATCGATCTCGATTTCATTAAGAGCAATGTTTCGAATAGGACAATAGAGATAGACCCTAGTACTGATAATAAGAATATTGGGATCTGGGATTCAAATGAAGTCGTGAACATAGAGATATTTAAGGGGCTTGATACAGGAGAGCATACCTTCAAGATAACAGTCCAGTATGGAGTCTACGTAGAAGACACATATTCAGTCTCATACACCTAAGATGGCAGGAGAAGCAGCAATAATCACGCAGGAAGAACGGGATTTCCGGTATATGGATGTCGCATTGAGGAGGGATGAGCTGGCCCGTAACCTCGGTGGAGGCATACCGAAGAATTCTATCCTGTTGATAGAGGGTATAGATGGTGCAGGAAAGAGCATCCTCGCGCAGAGGATGATTTTTTCTTTTCTGAACACTGGAACCTCTGTGACGTACATCAGTTCAGAGCTGAACACGATCTCTTTTGTCGATCAGATGGAATCATTGGATTATGATATCAAGAGATTCCTGTTGAACGATGACCTGTTATTCATCCCGATGTTCCCTCTATTGGGGAATACCAAGTTATCGAACGATTTCATGATGAAACTCCTGAGAACAAAGGAGATCTTCAAGAAGGACGTGATAGTTTTTGATACCCTTTCATTCTTGCTGATCAAGGATCAGATATCTGAGATAGATTGCTTCGACGTCATCAATGTCCTGAAGAAATTCACGAGCTTGGGGAAGACCATAATATTCAATGTCGATCCAAGTCACTTGAACGACACATTCCTGACTCTTCTCCGTTCGGTCTCTGACATCTATTTCCAGATTGCTATCAAGGATTTCGCAGGTATGACTGTCAGGATGATCAATATCCCTAGGTTCAAGCGCCCGCAGGGATCATATCAGGTCAAGATACCTTTCAAGGTTGAATCCGGTAAGGGTCTGACGATTGAGATTGCATCATTCGATTAAGATGGCAAAGAGAGCGAAGATATCAAAATACCAGGAGACCCTTGACCTGGCTCTATCCCATTATCCTCATCTGAAAGATTACGTTGAGAAAAGCATTCGTGCTAAAGGCATGAAGATGCCTACATATCAGACCAAGCTCGATTACTCGATGAAGCATCTGGACGATTTCAATCTTGTATACCCTGTAGGTGAACCTCTTTTTGTACATATCCACAAGCCGGAAGGAGAGAACCTCAAATATGTAGTCATTGAGCCTGTTATGGATGACCTGACTAGGCAAGTCAATGATGAGATATTGAAAAAGATGCTCTCGCTCGCGAACGAGTTGGAGGTGCCCGATAAGACTGATGACCTCACTCCTGTCCTCATCCAGCTCTTGAATAGGGTGGTGGTAGTGTCTGAAGGTAGGCAAGGGAGCTCACTTTTTTCGGCGAAGATAGCGGTGAGTCAATCACAGTATGATTTGATAAAATACTACCTTATCCGTGAAAGGGTAGGATTCTCTAAGCTTGAACCTCTGTTCAACGACCCATATCTTGAGGATATTCATTGTGTAGGTATAGGCAATCTTAAGGCGATCCATAAGATCTTCGATATGGTTCGTCTGAACATCACATTCTCATCAGACCTTGACTTGAACAGATATATCATCGAGACTTCTGAACGGGTTGAACGTCCTGTTTCTGACGCTACTCCAGTAGTTGACGCTGTCATGCCAGATGGATCCAGGGTTAATTTCATTTATGGCAGGGAGATCAGCAGAGAAGGGTCGAGCTTTACGATAAGGAAATTCTCTGAGGTGCCGATAAGCATAACTGAGATATTGAATTTCGGCACCATGAGTGCTGAGGTTGCGGCTTATGTCTGGTTGTGTCTCGAGAATGGGATGAACATCTTCGTATGCGGAGAGACTGCTTCCGGGAAGACGACGACTCTGAATGCGGCATGTGTTTTCATAAAGCCTGACGCAAAGATATATTCTGTAGAGAACACCGCAGAGGTTACCATGCCTCATGACACCTGGCAGCACCTGGTGACGAGGGAAGCGGGAAAGCCTAGTGATGTCAGCATGTTCACTCTCCTGATCGCAGCATTGAGGTCACGTCCGAATTATATTATAGTGGGAGAGATAAGGGGTGAGGAAGGAAACGTAGCCTTCCAGGCTATGCAGACAGGTCACCCTGTCATGAGCACTTTCCACGCAGGCACAGTCCATTCAATGATCCAGCGTCTCACCGGTCACCCTATCGATGTACCTATCGCTTTCATAGATAACCTGAATGTTGTTCTTATCCAGACTGCTGTATCGCTCGGGTCGCATTTTGTTAGGAGAGTGATGTCAGTGACCGAGATCGAGAGGTATTATGATGTCGAGAACAAGGTCATCACGAGGCAGATCTTTACTTGGGACCATCTGAAGGACGAGCACAGGTTTTCAGGTTACTACAACAGTTACATCCTTGAGAAGAAGATAGCCCCTCAGATGGGTCTGTCGGATCCGAAGGATATCTATAAAGAGCTTGAGCTCAGGAAAAAGATTCTTGAGAAGATGTATGAGCATAAGATTTTCAACTATTTCGAGGTATGGGATATCATATCTCGTTACTCGAGGGAAGGGATGAGCGCTCTGCCATTCGAGATTGAATGAGGTGATTATGGTGGATTTGAGCCAGGAGACGATAAAAGAGCTTTTCTATAAGCAAGTGGTTGAGTTGACTAGGAAGGACGATGGTTAGTGTTCTTGCAAAAGTCGGATTCAGGAATACGACTGATTTCATAGTCAAGGTAGCAGTGCCTGTATTGACGATTTCGGTGGTGTTCTTTTTCGGGACTCTATTGTTTCTGGATCTTCCATTCTTCGTACCTTATGCAGTTCTTCTGATAGGGATTTCATTCATCTTCATGTATCCATATCTGCTTTATGAGCGGATAAAGATGAGCGTCCATGAGAAGATCCATCTCTTCATCACTTTTGCTGGTACTATCTCTACTATCGATCTTGATCGTACGACTTTCTTCAGGAAAATAATTGAGAAGAAGGAATTCGGGTATATATCAAATATCACTGAGAAGATCCTGTATTTCGCTAAGGGTTGGAATCTTGGTTTCGCAGTGACGTGCAGACAGATTGCGGCCATCTGCCCGTCACGCATCTTCGCGGATTTCCTGGATAGGATGGCAGTGACTCTGGATTTCGGAGAACCGTTGGGGGTCTTCCTTATCCAGGAGCAAGACGCTGTGATGGATGATTTCACCAATGAGTATCAGCAGTCCCTGAATAACATAAGTATGTTAAGAGAAGCGTTTATTGCGATCACGATCTCTTTGGCGTTCGGGATGAGCACTGCACTTCTCCTGCCTCTTCTCATGGGGATATCGATAATTGTCGCAGTGAAATATTGTCTGCTCTTCATAGTGATTGTCGACGTTTTCATGTTGATCATCCTCCAGGCGTTCATCCCGAACGATGAACTCTGCCATAACCTCAAGATAAAAGATAAAGGCACGAAGAGGATAAACAAGATGATCCTGTTGGTCCTTCCAGGATGGTTGCTCTTCTCTACTGTCATCTTCATATATCTTCCGGTACCTTTCCTCATAAAGACTGCGATCTGCATAACTCCATTGACAATCATAGGTATCTACGCTGTGCAGGAGGAGAATGATGTCTTCAAGAGAGATAAGACCTTCCCTTCTTTCATAAGGTCTCTTGGCGGGACGATTTACGCGAGGCAGGGAAGCGTCACCTCAAGCCTGGGCGCGCTCAGGGTCCATGATTTCGGATGTTTGGACCCGATGGTCACCGCGCTCTATAAACGGCTTAAGATGGGGTCTGAGAAAGCGCAGTGTTGGTATTATTTCGCTGGAGAGACAGGGAGTAGATTGATTCATCATTTCTCTCAGATTTTCTATGAGTCGGTCTATATGGGGGGGGATTCAAGGAAGATAGGCAATCTCATAAGTAAGAATTTCCTGCGTCTGCTCTCACTCAGGAAATTGAGGCTCCAGCAGGCATCTGCCCTGAAAGGTGCTCTTTATGGTTCATTGGTGGGATTCGTGGCGACAGTCTACATCTCGGTCTCCATCTCTGCCCTGCTCGGTGGGATGTTTGGGGGTATGTATGAGGGCGCCACTTCATCAAGTGCTCTGGGAGGATTGGTGTCTGAGGTGATTCCGACTGTACAGGCTGTTGATATGGATATGGTCAACATATATCTTGGCGTCATAATAATTGTCCATGCATTGATCTCTGCTCTCGCGATTAAGATGGTGGACGGAGGGAACAAGTACGCGGCGATCCTGGATTTCACATTCATGCTCTGGTTGGGTGCCGTGGTATCATGGATAGTCCCTATATTTTCAGCGAGACTTATGCCTGGGCTTGGGGCAGGTTAAAAAAATGAGCTTTTCATAGGGATTCTGGACTATAGAAAAGTATTTAAACGAAAGTGGGTGTATAATTAGCACTGGTGGTTTGAGTGATTAAAGCATTAAAGAAGTTTATGAATAAGTTCTTCAAGAACGTTTTTTCGAAGAAGAAGCATGTAAAGCTCGGCCTATATGGTCCTCCGAATGGAGGCAAGACCACTCTTGCAAATAGGATCTGCAAGGACTGGATTGGAGAAGAGATGGGTTCTGTGTCAAGTATGGCACATGAGACCAGAGAGATCCAGGTAAAAGAGCAGGTCAACATCAAGTCTAATGGGAAAGAGATCACATTTAACCTGGTTGACACTCCGGGCATCGCGACAAAGATTGATTATGAGGATTTTCTGAAATCCGGCATGAAGGAAGTACAGGCCAAGAAGCGGGCGAAAGAGGCGACAAAAGGGGTTATTGATTCTATCAAATGGCTGGACAACATGGATGCGGTGATTGTAGTCCTTGATTCGACAGAGGATCCATATTCCCAGGTCAATATCACGATTATCGGTAATCTTCAGGCAAGAGATATCCCTGTCCTGATAGTGGCGAACAAGGTCGATCTTAAGAAATCAAAATTGAAGAAGGTCCAGGATGCATTCCCTCAATATGAGGTTGTGGGGATTTCAGCCAAGCACGGCACTAATGTTACTGAATTTTACGAGTCATTGTTTGATTTGTTCAAATAAAAAAGAGGATTAAGATGTTAACACTAAGATTTGTTTCATACGCGGAAATCGAGGGGCTGAGCTCACTCGGAAGGATACGGAAACTCCTGAATATCGCGAAAGAGAACAAGATAGTGGTCCTGCAGGGAAAGCTCCGAAGAGAAGAAGAGAAAGAGATGATCAAGGCGACGATGGAGGAGATCAATGAGGAGTTCAAAGGGATTGAACTGGCAGTGATCGACGACTCTAATGTAGAGGCAAGTGGAATTGCCTGGGTAAAGCAGGGGATCATCAACAAGATTCTTGGAGATAGGCAGGGGATGACGATTATCGGGCCTGCGTCCATAGTAAAAGAGATTAAGAAGGACCCGAAGAAGATTGAGTTGTTCACGACTGATCTCAAGAAGAAAAAAGGAAAAAAGTGAGGTGGTAACAAATCCCTCATCAATGTGTGCGTTGCAATAAGTTCTATGATGACGGATCCGAGGAGATCCTTAAGGGGTGTAGCTGCGGTGCTAAGCTTTTCTTTTTTGTGAAGAAGGAACGGCTGGAAGAGATAAAGAAAGTATCTGAGGATGCTAATCTTTCTGATAAGGATAAGGTGCAGATAGAGAAGGATGTCTTCGAGCTCATAGGTCAGGATAAGGACCCTGATGCACCTATTGTCCTTGATATTGAATCCATCAAGATAGTGAAACCTGGAAAGTACGAGCTCGATCTCGTGCATCTGTTCAAGGGAGACCCACTCATTTTCAAGCTTGGAGAGGGGAAGTACATGATCGATGTGATTCAGAGTTTCAAGCGTCACAAGAAGTGAGGGTGAAAAAAATGGGAATCGGTGGGAAAAAACTTTCTGAGTATTGGCCGGTAATAAAATTTCCTTTCTATGTGCTTTTAGCATATTATGTGTTAGGTTTTATCACTGCCTTCATCGATTTGGATATCTATTTCAAGATTTTTAGTGCATGGGCAGCTTTGGGATTGAACATCGTCGTGTTCGGTTACGCCGGATGGAGTGCAGTTGAGGACCATAATTTCGAGATCAAGAACGCGGCATGGTCTGGAGCAGTCCTTGGAATGATTTCGAGTGTAGTGGTTGCAGTGATCAGTATCCTGGCAATATATATAGTTCCAGGGGTTCTTGAAGCTGCTGTCAACCGGGCATTGGCTGCGGGTTCAGAAGGCGTGACTGCAGACATGCTAAGGACAATTACTGTAGTTATGGCTTACGTAAATCTTATCTTAGGGCCTATAATAAACGGCCTTATCGGTGCTGGAATCGCAGCTATTGGCGGTCTTATAGGAAAGAAGTTGTAATATATCTGTTTACCAATGCCTGATCTCTTCTTCAGCTTTCTCGCTCCAGAATCTGAGGATCTTGATTATTTTATTCTTTAGGATTTCTTTTTCTTTTATCCTGTACTTATAGATGTATCCTCCCTTAGAGAGGTTCTCCTGCAGTCTTAACACCACACCTTTCTCGACCAGTTTCTTGACAGATTTCTGTATCGTGGTTCGATCGAGTCCGATCTGAAGAGAGATTTCATTCGTAGTCATCTCAGAATGCTGGTAAAGGAGAAAAGAAAACAGTTTATAGTCTGCTTTGGACAGACCCAGGCTGCATTTGATGATCTCGTTCAGATTGAATTTCTTGCATGCGAAGTCTATCATCTGTCGCTCACGATCTCCACCACGTCCCGATTCTTGAGGGCATGGTCTTTACCGACTGTCATTTTTGTCTTCACGTCTATTGCGCGGATGAACTTATCTCCGAAGTCTGTATGCAATCGATATGCGAAATCAAGCGCAGTAGTTTTTTTCGGCATGAGGAAGCAGTCAGGGAGCACATTGCCGTGCTGGTCCTCGAGTTTGTTTACTCCGCCTGGATAGATCGCGATATAGCCCAGAAGTTCAAAGACTGCTTTGTCAAGGACTTCCTGGACTCCTGTAGATCCATGGACGTCGAGAAGGTTCTTCTGGATGAAGGAGAGCGCTGCTTTTTGCTTATCACTTAGCTTGTCCCCCTGAGAGATCGAAAACGACGTATCGCCTGGAAGATACTTGATAAGCTCATGCTTAGCTGCCTCTCGGAGCGCGAGTTCTGATTCTGCGCTGCACGCGACAAGCATATGATCCGGAAACTCAGTTTTAAGTCTCTTAAAATTCTCCACACCTACAGGGATGTCGATCTTGTTGCATGCGACGACCATGGGTTTGGTTTTCTTCCGGAGCTCGCTTGATAGTGCCAGGAGTTCATCTTCGGTCCACTCAGCAGGTTTTTCTACATTGAGTCCAAGCTTCTTGATTGCTTCTACGACGTGATCCTCTTTGACATTGAGACCTGAAAGCTGCTTTGCAAGAGCAGGTTCCACCTTTTGTTTCTCCTGCATGATCTGCCTGGCGAATTTCTCCCATCCTTTCTTGAGGATCCCTAAGTACCAGAGGTCGATCTCTACTTCCAGGAATTTGATATCCTCTGCAGGGTCATGCGTGCCTGCATTGACAGGTTCCCCTTTATCATTGGTGGACCCAGACACGTCAATCACATGGATCAGTACATCTGCTTGCCTGATGTCATCAAGGAATTGATTACCCATCCCTTTGCCTTCATGTGCGCCAGGTACAAGTCCTGCCACATCAATCAGATTGATTGGCACGAACCGCATCCCTTCCTTACAGAACCCTTCGCGCGGATTGCACTGCGCATCGAATTCCTTACAGACGCACTTCACCCTGACATAACCTACCCCAGAATTCGGCTTGATTGTAGCGAAAGGATAGTTTGCTATCTCGACATCTGCAAGAGTAGCTGACTTGAAGAAAGTAGATTTGCCCACATTAGCTTTCCCTACTACGCCTATTATCATGATGATATCCCCCAGTGAAACTAAAAGGCACAGCCGGATATTTAAGTTTTTCGCTGTATTTTTAGAGGGAGAGAGTCAGGTAATCAAAGCGTAAGCACGGCCATCACTGGCGCAGGTCGGGACGGGGGAAGCCCCATCCGGGGTGTCCCGTAGGACAATTGCGAAGCAATTGGCTGTCTGCTGCCATCGGTGGTGGCTGTGCTGGAGCGTCAGACAACAAATGGAAAATAAATACCCTCAAAAATAAACCTATACCCGAAAACTTAATAAGACCTAACCATAAGATAAGGTACATGGTCAAGATTTGTAATAAGTTCAAGGATCGCAAGTACAAGGAGGTATTCTATCCGGAAACAAGAGTCAAGCACAAGGACTATTTCCATCTTAAGGATTTTTATCGTATGCTCCATGACTACATGGTTGACCACGAGTTCACGGCATCGAACAAGGATCAGGATTTCCCTGAGATCTGGTATAGTCATCAGTGGGATCAGACTAGGGGTGAGGAGATTCATTTCTGGTGGCGTTTCGTAAAGGTAAAGAATGAGTATTTCGCTTGGGAAGTGGATGTCGATGTCAATATCTACAATATGAAGCGTGTTGAGATAATGAAGAAAGGGGTCAAGTACAAGGCTGTTTGGGGAGAGCCTGAGGTGAAGATTTTCGGTAGGATTGTTGTAGATAGGAAGGGAGAGTGGAGCAAGAGTTGGTTACTGAAGGGTGTCCATGAGCTTTTCTGGAAGCGGATCTGGTGGCATACTTTCCTGAAGCATAAGAAGGATCTGATTAATGAGGTATATCGGTATGAAGAGCATATCAAGACGTATTTCAAGATGGTGACTTATTCTTCTGAGCCTGAAGGAGAGAGTTATACGACTTCAGATGAGTTCGATTGAGGGTAGATTTCTTCTGTCAGATGTTTAGTCTGTTCGATGATTGTGTTGATTGCTGATAAAGTGAGGGAGGGGGTCTCTTTGAGGAGTTTGATTGTTTCTTTTTCGTTTTCTTTCTCTGATTTTCCGTATCTGGCAAGGACTTTTTCGTCATAGCGGTTGAAGAGTAGATATGCAAGCCTGAGTTGTGCAATCGTGTTTCCAAGCAACTTGATCTCTTTTTGTGTGAACTTGCCGGAATGGAGGCATATCTTCTTTCCGTTATCACCCATCTCTTCTAGCAATGAGACTATCCTGTAGACTGATCTGCTCCTCATGAGGTCAGGGGTCATCCCAAGGTTGAGCATACGTTTGCAGAAATGGGCGAGCCGGTTGGTTGTCTGTTCAGCGACAGCGATTTCAGAGAATCTATCCTGTTTTGAGTCTTTGATGTCTTCGAGGAATCCGATTGTGACGAGGAAAAGTCGATTTAAGGAAGTATCGAATTCGGATTCTATGCCTTGGGCTAGGTTCTTTGCTATGCAGTGCCCTTTTCCTTGCGAGACGATCTCGAATCCCATGAGGTTATTGACCTCATTCTCGATCTTGCTGTATATCGAAGGGTCTTCGTACTCGAACTTGATTTCATGGTATCCCATCCTATATGGTGTGTCTACCATCCTGCGAAGGAAGCTGGGTCCGATCCTGACTATGGTGACAGAGCTGTTCTGGTCGGTCTTTGGAGAGATTGTTATGGTGTTTCCTTTTTCCTGCAGTTCCAACTCGTCTCCTTTCGATATGCTGAATCGTTTTACCCATCGTGCAGGCAGGCTGACCACATGGGTTTTCTGTGCGAGTCTGATCACTTTCCTTATCATGATGGTATGATATACTAAAACATATATAAATTATTCGGAAATATATAGTATATATATAGATATATATAATATAAGAAATAATTATATATATTTTGACCGAACTATTTTCTAATAAATTGAAAGAATTCCAAGAGGTGAAAAAATGGATAAGAACGTATTGATCATCAACGAGTTGAGGAGGAATGCAAGGGAGACTTTGACGAATATTAGCAAACGGACTAAGATCCCGATATCGACGATCTACGAGAAGATCAAGAGCAGCGAGGGTAAGCTTATCCTAAAGCATACATCTCTCATTGATTTCGGGAAGCTCGGATTCAATGCCCGGGCCAAGATCATGGTCAAGACAAAGAAGGAGTCAAAGGCGGATCTCACTGCATATCTCTTGAAGCATGAGAACATAAATTCGATGTACAAGATAAACAATGGGTATGATTATATGGTTGAATGCATCTTCTCGAACATGAAAGAGCTTGAGGATTTCATAGATAATGTGGACGACAGGTTCGGTCTCGAGAGAAAAGAGGTCTACTACATCATCGATGACATCAAGAGAGAGACATTCCTCGCTGACCCGCAGATCATCCCTGTCGGGATGTGAATGCATCATGATTCAACCATCGAGCTAGCCCCCCTCCTCTTCCGCGGAGGCTCGCTGGGAATCTTTTGGCCATCCTCCTGCCATTCCCGATGCGAGCCAAGGGCATGAAATGCCCGTCCGCAGGCGTGGGGGGAGGGGAGGCGTGCATAGCCAAGAAAGGTAAAATCCAAATTACAAGTCATAACATTTAAATATCACTTCTTCCAGAGGAGAACTGAGGTGTTATTATGAAAAAAGCACAGGGACTATCCATGACGACGATTGTCATAGCCGCACTTGCTCTGCTGGTGCTTGTCGTACTCACTCTGATTTTTACTGGAAGGCTCGGCGGGTTTGCTCGAGGTGTCGATGAGAATACAGACTGCCAGACATACTGCGATTCCATAGGTTATCCAGGTAATGCATATCCTGTCGTGAAAGGTACAGATGTGACATTTGATTGCGTTGATCCAGAGAAGAAGGTCAGGATGTCAAGCGAACGTATTTGCTGCTGCAAAAAGAATTGAAGATGGGTGCAAAGACAATTGCTGCGGTGGTGACAGCCATCGTTCTTCTTTCTATTTCTTTTGTTATTGTCTATAATAAGGCTAATATCATGAGCGGACGCGTAGAAGGGAATATCAACTGTGAATCCGCATGTAAGGGAGTAGGTTATTCTGAATTTGTAGATCAGCCTAAGACAAACTGCTCAGGCGTTTTCCTTCGGAGGGAGTTCCCTGATATCGAGAAAGGGTGTTGCTGTACATGAAGAAGAAACTTATCCGCATACTCATAGGTTTCAATATCTTTCTGGTGATAGCGATGGGGGTCATAATATCCTACATTCTGGTCTACGGTCCCTGGAAGATTTAAATGCTATTATGAAATCCTCGCTACTATCGTCAGTCCGAGCTTCAACGCTGAACACATTACAGCCGTTGCGAGGGGTCGCTCCCTACGGGAACGCAGGCTTTTCGATGAAAGTAAGAGGTAGCGAGGAAGATAGTAGCTTCCGAAGGAATTGGATTTCATAATAGCCGGTTTAAAGAAAAGTTTAAATACCCTAAATCATAGGTATCGGATATGCATAATAAAAAAGGGCAGGGTCTTTCCATGACGACTATTGTCATAGCAGCTATATCACTTCTAGTATTAGTCGTTCTCGTACTGATTTTCACAGGCAGGCTGAACATATTTTCCAAAGGAGTAGAAGAATCTTCCAAATGCGAGACCTTCTGCAAGAGTCTTGGTATGGCTAAAGAAGGGGGTTTAGAAATCACTGGGACGGCAGAGGATCGAGCAAAATTAACCAGTACTGATAAATGTGGGGTTAGCAAGTACATTCCTGCCATAACGATTAAGGACGGAGATAAGTCATTTTACTGTTGTTGCAAATGAAGAAAGCACAAGGATTATCGATGACAACTATTGTCGTAGCAGCTATAGCTCTTCTCGTATTGGTCGTTCTCGTTCTGATTTTCACAGGACGTTTGAACCTCTTCTCGACAGGCGTACAGGACTCGTCCAAATGCGAGACATTTTGCACAAGCTTAGGGACAGACGCTAAGACTGATATAGCTGTAGGGTCGGAAACTACATGTACAAACTCTAAGGCAGAAAATGGGCATGAGGGAAGTATCATTCCTGCTATCAGTGGCAAGGATAAAGACCATATTTGTTGCTGTATACCAAAACCATGAAAAAAGCACAGGGCCTATCGATGACAACTATCGTCGTAGCAGCGCTTGCACTCTTGGTCTTAGTTGTCTTAGTGCTCTCTTTCACAGGAAGGATGAACATCTTCTCGACAGGAGTCCAGGAATCTTCAAAGTGTCTTACGTTCTGCAATAGTATCGGCTATGAAAATGCATATTCCACATCGGAATCCAATTGTAAGATACCAAGTGTTCCAGAGACCAAATATGTCCCTACAATAGATGGTCCAGACGGAACAGAAAACCAATGTTGCTGTAAAAGGGCTGAATAATAACCCTTAAATACATTTTCTCAAATTTTATTACCATGTCAAAGAAAGCTGAAGGGATTTTCCTCTGGATAATAGCGATCCTGATTCTTTCTTTAGTGATACTCCTGATAATGTTCTTGATAGGCATGGGCAATATTGAGATGAGTGAAAAGCAGACACCTCCTTGCCTTGGCACTTGTGAGAGACTATGTGAGGAAAACGAGGAGCAGGTAGATTCCTCTTCCTGCACTTTCATGAGGCCTTTTTGCTGTAGCGACCTTTATGATGACCCATATGACAATCAGGACTGATGATTCTGACCCGATACTTTTATATATCCATTTCCCGGATTGGAGTGCATGGACTTCGTAAACGATCAATGGATGAAGATACTGGTGGTGCTTGCCCTTATTTTCATCGTTGGTGCGATTATCACGAAGATCCTGATCACACTGTTACCATGAAAGGAAAGAAAGGAGTGACACTCCCCCTCGAGACCATCGCGAAGATGATACTGCTTCTCTCTGTATTCATCATCTTAGGATTTGTTGTCCAGCGTTTCATCTGGGGCGCGCAGGGTGCTGGAGACTACAATAAGTGCAAATGGAGCATCTATGCAGCAGCTAAATCTAAGTGGGCAGGACAGACAGTGATCAATCTTGATTGCCCGAGGAAAGAGTACGTCATAAAGGAAGAGGATGTAACAAAAGGGGGCACGCTTGATCATGAATTGGTCAAGAAGGAATTCTTCGGAAGGATGATGACCTGCTGGGATATGGTAGGTAAGGGAGAACTCCATTCCTTTGATGAGGTCCTCATAGGAGGTGGAGGGGAGGGTTCAGGTTTCGCCTGTCTCATCTGTACATCGATAGAGTTCGAGGACAATATACAGGAAAAGTACGCATCTACCCCCATAATTCCAGGGTTTACTGATTTTCTAAAGACCTCTTATGACTCTACGAATACTTATGGTGATATGATATCCCGTCCTGAAGAGATTGACGTCCAGATCGGACCATTCTGGTATGAGAAACAGATTGTAGGTGCGCCCGAATATTTTGATAATATTGACATAAATGAGAAGTATTACATCATCTATGCAGCCTTTCCTGGAGATGTAGCAAGTGATATTTTCAGCTTCTTGAATAAGAATATAGGTGG